>CAZZZY010000189.1:0-9477 GCA_964658545.1 uncultured Acetobacteraceae bacterium
TTTCCCTCTCAGCTTTAAAAAGCTGAGTTTCCCACATCCCGCGAGGTTTTATGAGGGAATAGGCAACTTCACAAATTGCCTATTCCCTCGTTTATTTTTTAACTTTTTCAGAGTAATCAAAGAGTGCTAAGTAGGTGGACAAGATGCTCAATCCCCTTCAGCGACTGATTTCGACATCTTCGAGGATGCCAAGTGCATCAGGAACGAGAACGGCTGCACAGTAGTAGGCGGTGACAAGGTATGAGATGATAGCCTTTTCGCTGATGCCCATAAATCGGACGGACAAGCTGGGTTGGTGTTCGTCGGGGATACCAGTTTGATGTAAGCCGATAACGCCCTGATCTTCCTCTCCGGTACGGAGTACAAGAATGGAGCTAGTCTGGGTATCAGTGATGGGAATTTTGTTACAGGGAAGAATGGGTACGCCCCGCCAAGCAGCCACCATACTGCCGTCTAGGTCGATGCTTTCTGGATAGATACCGAGGCGGTTGCACTCCCGACCAAAGGCGGCGATGGTGCGGGGATGCGCCAGGAAGAATTTCGACTTCCTCCGGCGGGTGAGCAGTTCGTCGAGGTCGTCGGGGGTGGGTGGACCTGTGCGGGTGTAGATGCGCTGTTTGAGATCGGCGTTGTGTAGCAAGCCGAATTCACGGTTGTTAATTAACTCATGTTCTTGACGTTCCCGCAATGCCTCAATAGTCAGCCGTAGTTGTTGTTCGATCTGGTTCATCGGTTCGTTGTACAGATCCGCGACGCGAGTATGCACCCGTAACACGGTTTGGGCGACGCTCAATTCATATTCACGGGGCGAGAGTTCGTAATCTACGAAGGTTCCCGGTAATTCAGTCTCCCCAACATGCCCCGAAGTCAACGCGATCGCAGCTTCACCGGACTTGTTCTGTGGGGCTTGTGGGCTGTTTCTGAAGCGATCAACTTGAGCCTGCAATGCCTGTGACTGGTTGAGCAGTTCCCGAAAAGCCTGTTGTGGTAGCGCCAAGACTGTGGTTCGAGTGATAGCCTGGATTGTGAACTGCCAATTGCTTTGGGAGTCTACCAAGGTGCGATCGCCAAAATAATCACCGTCGGCTAATACACCCAACAAAGGTTGCTCATCATACTTGCCAATACCAATCTTGTTCACCTTCCCGTGAGCAATCAAAAAAAGCTGATTGGCTGGTTGGCCTGACTGTACTATGATGTCACCAGGTGCGAACTCCTGCTGAACAAATCGACTCGCCAAGGCGTTCAATACCTCAACATCATCAAATTCTCGCAACAATGGTAACTCACCAAGTTCCTGGGGAATCACCCGCACCTCCTCCCCGGTGTTGGTAAAAGTCACACGTCCATCGCCAAAGGTATAGGTTAACCGACGGTTCACCCGATAAGTGCCACCCTTCGTCTGCACCCACGGTAACATCTTCAACAACCACCGCGAGGTAATGCTCTGCATCTGCGGTGCAGATTTGGTCGTCTTCGCCAAGTTACGCGCAGCTGCGGTACTTAAACTCAGCTGGGGTTGCCCACTCTCAACATCCAAATTCGACTCGATAGATTCTGTCATCACCTCATCCTCACTCTCTAGTTACTAACAAAAGCGAACTAGGCGGTTAGAAACCGCGTCTACACAAGCAAAACCCATTTTCGTGGGTTTCAAACACTCAATTTTTTCTTAGTGGGATTTAGACCAATACAGTTCAGTTAAGCATTTCTTTCTTCTCTTCGCGTCCAACTCTTGGAGACGCTACGCGTTGGCGGAAGCCTCTCCAAGAGTTGGCGGCCTTGGCAGTATCCTGCGGGTACTCCGTTGGAGAACTCGAAGAGTAGCCGCTTTGCGTCTACGTTAAAAAAATTGACTTTGACTAAGAGTTTTAGCCTTAACCCAAGCGGATTGCGTTTAAATTTTGAATTTTGAATCTTTCAATCCAAAATCCAAAATCTAAAATACGGCAATAATCCTCAGAGTCCGATTTGGATGTCTTCGAGGATACCGAGTGCGTCAGGAACGAGGACAGCTGCCGAGTAGTAGGCGGTGACAAGGTAGGAGAGGATGGCCTTTTCGCTAATGCCCATGAATCGAACGGACAGGCTGGGTTGATATTCGTCAGGGATACCAGTTTGATGTAAGCCAATTACCCCTTGTTTTTCTACACCTGTACGAAGCAAGAGGATGGAACTGGTGCGGGCATTGGTAATGGGGATCTTGTTGCAGGGGAAGATAGGTATGCCCCGCCAAGCAGGTACGCGGTGGCCACCCAGGTCGATGCTTTGTGGGTAGACACCAAGACGGTTGCATTCCCGACCGAAGGCGGCGATGGTGCGGGGGTGCGCTAAAAAGAATCCCGGCTCTTTCCATACAGTGGCTAGTAGTTCGTCGAGGTCGTCGGGGGTGGGTGGTCCGTTGCGGGTGTAGATGCGCTGTTTGAAGTCAGCATTGTACAGCAAACCGAATTCCTGGTTATTGATCAACTCGTGTTCTTGACGTTCCCGTAATGCCTCGATAGTCAGCCGCAATTGTTGTTCGGTCTGATTCATCGGTTCATTGTACAGATCCGCTACACGAGTATGCACCCGCAACACGGTTTGAGCGACGCTCAATTCATATTCGCGGGGTGAGAGTTCGTAATCTACGAAGGTTCCTGGCAACTCAAGTTCTCCGACGTACCCTGATGTCACCTCAATGGAGGCTTCCCCATACTCATTCTGTCCTTGTTCTGGGAGGCTTCTGAAGCGATCGACTTGAGCCTGCAATGACTGTGACTGGTTAAGCAGTTCTCGAAACGCTTGTTGTGGTAGCACCAATACCGTGGTCCTGGTGACTGCCTGGACTGTGTATTCCCAATTGCTTTGAGCCTCTAGCAAGGTGCGATCGCCAAAATAGTCACCGTCAGCCAACACACCCAACACGGTCTGCTCATCATACTTGCCAACACCAATCTGGTTGACTTTGCCGTGAGCGATTAGGAAAATCTGATTGGCTGGCTGACCTAACTCCACGATGATGTCACCGGGGGCAAATTCCTGCTGAACAAAGCGACCCGCCAAGGCGTTCAACACATCAACGTCGTCAAACCCTCGCAGTAATGGCAACTCACCAAGTTCTTGGGGAATCACCTGTACCTCGGCTCCGGTGTTGGTAAAAGTCACGCGCCCATCGCCAACGGTATAGGTTAACCGACGGTTCACCCGATAAGTGCCACCCTTCGTCTGCACCCACGGCAACATCTTCAACAACCACCGCGAGGTAATGCCCTGCATCTGTGGTGCCGATTTGGTTGTCGTCGCCAAATTACGCGCAGCTGCGGTACTTAAACTCAGCTGGGGTTGCCCACTCTCAACATCTAAATTCGACTCAATAGATTCTGTCATAACTTAACCCTCTACTCTCTAGTTACTAACAAAATGACTTTACAAAACTCAGTGCCCTTGGTATATGCTCCGCCTCTTGTGAGCGGTCTTTTCAGTCGGCACTCAGGACGGGCTAAACGCTTTGCTACCTCTAACGGAACTCAGTACTCTTCATCGAATACTGACTTTGGACTCACACTACCAAACTCTATTCACCAGTAAAATAACCCGACCCTACTTGACCGAGTACTAAATTTAAACCCCCTACACTAACCAACGAGCTGATCCGTGCAGCCGAAGTCCCTAGCCCTGTAGGACCAGTGGGTAGCCGCCCTGCTGCCGAACTATTACGCAATTCAAATTCCTTATAGCGATCTACCGTTATATGCCACTTGAGGACACCGCACATCCACTGCTGGAGTTTCTCGACGTAACTGTACAGTTTCTCGCGGGTACTTGCATCCAGGTCGAAATCGTCGAAAAGGGCTGGCAGTTCGGTGGCGACGATATGTTGAAACTGAAGCGCCCGATAGGTCATCAAGTTGTTGACGACCTCGACAGCCTGCGGCAAATCGCAGTTGAGGAATTGCTGAACAACCAGCACGCCGTTATTCAGTTCGCCCTCGAATTCTATTTCTTTCTGGTAAGAGAAGATGTCGTTGGTTAAACACGCGAAGTCGGCGGCGGAATTCTCCAGTTGGCGCATCGATCGCGTCCGGTAGATATCCTGCGGGATCTCATCGCCCTGAGCTAGTCGAGACAGGCTCATGGTGAGATCGGAGCCAAAGGTCTTACGGCGCATTTCAACATAATCTATGGGGTCTGGAATCCGATTTTGGATCTGGTTGGCGAGTTCCCATAGCCAGCTTTCGGTCATGTCCTGGATTGCCCGGCGAAACTGACCCCGCGCGATCGCGGACATGGGACCAGCTGTGCGAGACCAGAGATCAGCCAAACCGCCTTCCACTGGGTTGGTCGGGTCTGGGATGGGGCTAGAATCGAGAGGCATAAACGCCGACAATCGGGCGTTGAACACTTTCGCGCCCGCCATGTTACGACTATGCCCGTAGAGTGCTGGGAAGTAATCGTCGGCATAGGTTCCCCAAACCAGCCACCCCGCCGTCAGATTCAGTTCAGGCCCAGACGCATTGGGATGGATCAACGCACCGCATAAGGCTACGTCGGCAACATCGAACTTGTGGTCATCCCAGATTACAGCTTCAGGAATGCCAGGTAGTGAGTCCAACATCCCCATTTGACGCGCCCATTCTTTGGAATGCTGTCGTGCCGAATTTAGATGGGGATTCAAACTTGTAGTGAACGGCATATAAAACTTCGGCAGTGTCACCGGCCCCACAGGCTGGTATGGAATATGAGTGAAGTTCTTGAACCTTCCTAAACCCAAAGCACTGTATAAGGCGCTAATCCGTGCAGCCGATGTGCCCAACCCAGTTGGTCCACCCAGTAGCGTGGATGTCGGCGAATTGTCCCCTCCCTTGTTCATGTAGCGGCTCGATCTCATATGCCACTCATGACCACCAGACTGCCAGTCCTGAAGTCCTTTGATGTATAACAGAACGTTCACACGAGCCACGGGGTCTAGTCCATGCTCCTCAAAGAGAGGGTGCAGTTCAGTAATGGCGGTGTTATCGAATTGCTGTAGCCGTGAGGTCAGGAGTTCATTGGTGAGGTTCGCCGCCTGCTGCGTACTCACATTTAAAAATCGCTCCAAAACTAAGACACAGTTGGCGTTCTCGCCTTCATCTTCTACTTCTCTCTGGTATGAGAATAGGTCGTTGCGAAGATGTACTCCATCGGCAAATGTGTCTTTCAGTACACGCATCGGCCGAGTTGTGGCAATTTCAGCTGATATCTCAACAAACACGGCGTGTTCGACAAGATCCGCTGACCACGGAGCGCCGCCAACTTTCCGGCGCATCTCGATGTATTCGATGGGGTTGGCAACCCGATCCTGGTTGATATTAGCGAGTTCCCACAGAGACTCTTCGAGGAGGTTCTTGGTACTCTCAAAGAACCTGATCCGCCAGTTCGCAGACTTGGTGAATGCGGTGCGAGACCACAGGTCGCCCAAGCCACGTTCCACAGGGTTGCTAGGAACTGGTAGGGTGTCGGTGGGGTATATCGGCATGAACGCCGGCAGTCGGTTAAGGTACTCCTTCGCCCCAGCCATGTCTTGGGTGCGCTTATAGATTTCCAGAAAGTGATCGTCGAAGAAAAACACCCAGACATACCAGTCGGTCACTAAGTCGAGTTCCGTTCCTGGCGCATCTGGATGGGTATACGAGCAAAGTAAGGCGTAGTCATGAGCATCAAATGTGCGCACATCCCAGATCGGTGAGCTTTCCGCTTCCTCTTCTGAGCCAAGTATCCCCATCTCGTAGGCCCACGCTTTGGAATGCACTCGCGCCGCTTCCAGGTTTGGGTTCAGCCGCGCGGGCCAAGGCATATAAAATTCTGGCAGTTCAAACGGTTGCATGATCTGCGCGTAACCTCCTCTGGAGTCTTCTTGCTGTCTTCATTTCGTGTCCGAGATTAGAACCGTGACAGTTGACGAGCATCTTCATCAACTGGGCTATATCCCCACGTGTGCTTTGCTCATGGTGGCTCGTGTCACGTCGCTTCTCCTGCGGAGACGCTGCGCGTAGCTTGCTTCTCCGAAGGGGTACGCTCCAAATTCAAAATTCAAACATTTTTGCTCCCCATAAATAAATTTAGGGGCCTAATTGAGGACTTCATATTTCTTGCGCTGTGCATCTTCTCGAAATACATTTTTTTGCTTCTCCATAAATAAATTCAAGGGCTTGTATCCTTTGCATTTTCGGTCAAGGGAATAATACAAAATGCTCTTAGGAATGAGGATTTATTAACATCCAGATTTTCTGGATAGGGGCATTGCACTGAAATGCACCCATAAAAAAGTTGTGGATCTTATTTAATCCACATTCCTTAGTCCAAATAAAGAGCTATATAAGTTGTAACTGAAGTTCCCTATACCGAAAGATAGGGTATTTGAATAACCTGTTTGAGTGATTACTCATTTCAGATGATGCCAGATGAATCCTTAGTAATTTATGCTGCTCTCATAATCTTTCATGCTTATGGGAAAAAAGCAATACGTATGCTCAAGTATTTAAACAGATAGTTAAATTAAAAATTTAAAAATTAGAAGACAGTTAAGAAAGTTAAGCGGATAGTTAAACTATTTAAGACAGTTATTAAACAATAATTACTAATTGTAAATCTTTGCAACTCAAACAATATAGACATCCGTTTTGATTTATGAACTTATTTACGTAGTGCCCGAAGCGCAAGCGCAATATGCAGGGGGTAGAAAATCAACCTTTTTGAAACGTAAATACGTCGTTTCTGGTTTATTCGGAGTACCCACAGAGTATTGCTCCTAGTGCGTGTAATTTCACATAATTCCAATAAATAACAATCAGATTACCGACTTTAAAAAAAGTCGGTAATCTGAGCCTTTTGAGTCAGTCTGAAGAAATATCCTTCTACTTCCTTACCTCTACCTCTGCTTTATTTGAATCATTAGATGAAGCTGATTCTGTCTTGTCTGATTGCGTCTCACTCGTTTGTTGTAGTTGGTTGAGATGAATGTTGTTCACTTGAACAATAAAGTATTCTAATGCTTGACTTGCCTTTTGTTGCTGTTGCGTTTCGTCAGGCACATCATAGCAACGATAAGGTGGAGTCACTCCCAAGATAAATTTCTCTTGTTCAGCTTCTAACAATTCCACGGCTGTATTAGCAGCAAGAGAATTCTTCTGAAAAGGAAAAGAGGTAACTATACTGGCAACTATAGAAGCAATAGCTGGGCAGAGTACAGGGAGCCACTTGAGCCAAGCTTGTCCTGCTTCTAATTTGTCTACTAGAACTAAAATTGGTGTGACTCCTGATAAAATCACTGTCGAAATTTGCAAACTATAGTAAAGGTTCCTTGATACAGCCCTAATTTTTTTATAATCGTCAATCAAGTCTTGGCTGTATTGTAAAGCCTTTCCTCTTGTTAGAGTCAATGTATCTTTATCCCAAGAATTAGGACTGGTCAATAGATAACTATAGAGTTCAGCCTTTTTAGTGAGTTCTGACTGATAAGCAGCCTTCTTATAGTTCTGGAATACTTGTCTATTGATGAGCAATAAAAAAAACAAGAAAGTTAGAGATACTGCCCCAGAAATTACAACTATTTTATCATCTGAAAGAAAAACAATAAAGAGTGCAGAAGAAACAAAAGCTGCAAGCAATAAATACTCAATTACCTTCAAGTTAAACAACTTTTTTTCATCGGATGGGGAGGATAAGTTTTCAATCCTATGGGAAATCATGCTTTGGTTTCTCTGATCAAGATTCGTTAATTCAGAAGTAGTCATTGCCTCTTACTCAATTTATTATTGGGTGAAATGTAGCAATAAGATGAATAGCAACAAGTAGAAATGTGTCAATGCGTAAGTCCTAGAAATGTTTCTTTCGCTTGATGTAAAATAATCTGGGTCTAGCAAGTCTAATCAATCATAACAATACATACATTTGATTGATAATGCAAGGTTTTTTAGATAGTAATTTTACGTATATTTAAAATATATTTTTTACATGGATAGGGTGCTTGACTCAAAAAATATATGATTTGGACTTTGTAATAAGGTGTTACGTATACAACTTGCACTACTAGGGCGGGCAAGACTTCGGCGTGAGCGCTACTTCGACACTTCGGCAAGCTCAGTGCATCGCAACGCTCAGTACAAGTCAGTCGAACGCTGCCCACCCCACAATCGGATTGAAAAAAATATTAGTGCAAATTAAAGGCGCAACAACTTACTTGAATTTTTTTGAGATAATTTTAACCCTATCTGGGGTGTTAAGCTGTCGCGTAGAGATTGGCGACAACTATTTTGGCCAAAGAGGAAGACAGCAGGAAGCGCTAGCACTTATAAGATGCGAACAATTGCAGAAATTAACGAAAAAATCAGCCGCCAACGTGCGGTAGTGTTGACGACTGAAGAGTTAAAAGCACGAGTTATAGAAATCGGTGTTACTAAAGCTGCTAAAGAAGTTGATGTAATTACCACTGGTACTTTTGAGCCGATGGAATCAAGTGGTGCAATTATCAATCTGGGGCATACTGACCCTCCGATAAAAATTCGCCGTTGCTGGTTAGATGGTGTGCCAGCATACTCTGGTTTTGGGGCAGTAGATTTATATTTGGGTGCGAGTTGTGCTGTGGAGACGACAGACGGGGAAGAAGTCAGAGAACGTGGCGGCGGTCATGTAATCGAAGATTTAATTGCTGGTAAAGCTATACACGTAAAAGCGCAAGGACAAGTAACTGATTGTTACCCCAGAGCAAGTTTTGAAACTACAGTTACCAGTGAAACGATTAATCAGTTTTATTTATTCAATCCGCGTAATCTTTATCAAAATTTTATTGTTGGTGTAAATGGTGGCGATCGCCCCCTCTTCACCTATTTGGGCCCTTTACAACCACGTTTGGGGAATGCCGTTTACTCTAATCCCGGTGCTATTTCCCCTTTACTCAACGATCCCGATTTGCAACTCGTTGGTATCGGGACTCGAATTTTTTTAGGCGGTGGTATTGGCTATGTTGCCTGGGAAGGCACTCAGCACTTCCCCTTACAAAAGCGTTTAGCTAATCGGACACCGATTGGGCCTTCCGCGACTTTAGCTTTAATTGGTGATGCCAAGCAAATGGATGCTCATTGGGTGCGGGGTTGTTACTTCAAAAGCTATGGCCCCTCATTGATGTTAGGCGTTGGTGTCCCACTCCCTGTATTAAATGAACAAGTAATTGAACACTGTGCTGTGCAGGATAAAGACTTAGTAGCCCCAATAGTGGATTTTTCCATTCCCCGGCGCGTCCGTCCTACCTTTGGTTTGGTGAGTTACGCCCAACTCAAATCTGGTCGGATCACTATTGAGGGCAAAGCGGTACGCTCTGCCCCCTTAGCGAGTTTGTTTTTTTCTAGGCAAGTTGCCCTAGAGTTGAAAAAGTGGATCGAAGCAGGGACATTTACCCTTACAGAACCAGTTTCTCCAATTCCGATGGAGCGATCGTTTTTACCCCAAGACCGTCGAACG
>CAZZZY010000190.1:0-9453 GCA_964658545.1 uncultured Acetobacteraceae bacterium
TTATTCGCGCTGCTACTGTTCTAACTACAAAATTCGCAATCTTTCTTCATCAAACTTAACTTTATGAAATCTTTAGAATTTCGACAGCAAAACATCCCGCAAAAAACGTCCATTTTGTGCGAAAGCTCCTATATAATAAGAGCTAGCAGCGTGGTAAAAACTCTCGGACAAATTTAGTAATCGTTTGGTCTGTGAAACTTTGGCGAAAACTTCTTTTGTTCCTTCGAGATCAAACCCGCTCTGAGGTTATATGGAATTTAAGACCCGCACAAAGCGCTACTCCTTAGTGGCGCTTTGTGCGTTAATTTTTCGTAGTTTTGTGTATTCATCTCCACCTCCTTTACGCAACAGCTTGATTTTACATAACTTGTGGTCTTTTCGTATCCAGCGAGATTCTGATTTTTTTGTGTTTGACTCCTCCATATTTACCACTGTTAGTTTCAGCTTACCCTGATTGGGTAATCTTTTTTTTCAAGAAGCAGCACCGAAGGCAGAGGTAGTTTCTGCCTTGGGTTTCCGCTCGAAAACTTGGATGCTGGGTGACTCTAACACGAACCCATGCTCTGTTTGCTGACCGAGTTTACCAGCGTAGACGCTTCGCAGCTTGTCGTTAGACATCGCTGCTACCCACTGCGGGTAATTACTGGCTGCATCGGTCAGTTTCTTGTTAATTTTAGGTTTGACTGTAATTGAAATGATGCGACCATCACAGTCAATTTCAAATTGTTGCCAGCCATTCTTCACTATATTGGATTGGGGCAGTTCGTTGATTTTTATTGTTATTTCTAGTTTGACTGCAATCATAAATACCTCTATTAAGATGCGATTGCTAAATGTGAAGTATTGGATGTTTTTACCAGCCCTTGCGGATCTGTCGTAATATATTTTTTAACCACTGGTTGTAGATTAAAGCTAATTTCTTTTGTGACGGGATCTTTAATACTTTCAAGTAGAGATTGTCTTTCAAGTTTCTCTAACGCTTTAATTAATTCTAAAGTAGATATAGGATTGTTTTGTTGATCTTTGATATGAATTAATAGGTTTCTAAAACTAACAGAATGGGAAGTTGAAATTATTTTTTCTGCTATATATGTTAAAATTTTACATTGAATTGGACTCAATAATTCACCAAACATATGATCGAGCATTACTTCAATTTTTCTACTTACAAGTGTAGATTTATTTTCCAGAAATCTTTCGCTGTTTCCAGCAAAAAACTGATTAATTCGTTTAACTACTGCTTGTAACTCCGAGGGATTCCCACGATAAATCTGAATTAATTCATTACAATGTTCTTGGTTTTTTATTCCTTCTGATGATAAAAAATGCATTGCAGCATCTATATCTAAACCTTCTATTTTTATTTCTCTAATAGAAGATCCTACTTCTATCAAATCATCTAATTCATCAGGTAAAGATCGGGTAGTTAAGAGTAAGCAACTTTCGTTTAATTCATCTATCAATTGACGGAAAAATAAGCTGTATTCTAATCGTTTTTGAAAGTTATTTTTTTGAAATAAGCATTCCAGAGCATCGAATACTAATAAGCATCGGGATGATTGCAACTGCTTAATCAAAAAAGAAATCATTTCTTGAGTATTTTTGTGGGTCTCTGACTCTAGTTCGGAAGGATAGATTAATCCTATTAGTTCCGAGACTAAGTTATGAAGTAATGGTACATGAGAAAACGATTTCCAAATTATTTGATCAAATCTAGGCTTAGACTCTACACTAAGGTTTGATATTAGTTTTGTTGCTAACGCAGTTTTGCCGATTCCTGCTACTCCCACTAACAGGACACAACGCTCTTTGATTATTAATTCTTGTAAATGAGCTAACTCTTTTGTTCGTCCATAAAAATTAAATGTATCAGGTGGTTTACGTCCTATAAATTGTATGGAGGTTTCTATATTAGGTTTTCGAGCTTCTATTGCCGCAAATCGAGTATCTATTGGTGCAAATCGAGCATAATACTCTTCAGTAACTTGTTCTAAAAAAATCCGCAGATTTTTCTTGCCAATCCGTTCGCCATTTCCAATTGTTTCGGAGAGCATATTCCATAAACGACAAGCTAATCCTCTTTGCAAGTAGTTAAGGCTGTAGGTTGAGTTTTTTACTATCTCCTCATACTCTTCGTCATTCCATGCTCCCTTTAAGATAAGGATTTCAGCCTCAGATAAGTGTCTGCCCTGTTTAGTAAACACAAATTCATTGACAACAGCCAAAGCCAGTTCAAAAGTTACTTTCACTGTAAATTGTACCTTTGAGACAGCTTCCTCTTCTAAATTAATTGAGGAAAGAGCACCATACTCAAGTTTTGAATCAGCAATAGAATCCATGATTTCGCTATGTCTTTTAGGTTTAAATGCCCATCCCGGGCATTTTCACGAATTTAGCCTAATCTTATAGTGTTTTGTACTTTAAGCAATGATACCTGATTTTCGGATTTTTTGTTACCTTTTTCAAATGAAGTAATACAAAGGAAACGTATGTAATTTCCAAATCCTTTGCTGGATAAGGATCTTGAGCTAAAATAGCTTAAATAATAAAATGCCCAACCTTTAGTATAAAACGATTCGTGTACTTTAGATATGTTTACAATACAAAGTAATATAATATTTTTTAATATTAAACTTAACAGGAGCCTTATGAATTATATAGTGTAAAAAATGATTCTTATATGTATAACGGCAATTGCTTGTTTTAGGTTATTTTTACCAGCTTTAGATCACTAGTACCGTGCGGCGTAAATACACAGACCATTTTTAAGCCTTGTATTCCACCGAATTTTCATAGCTTTTAATGGTCTGCTTACTTCCGCCAAGCTGTACTAGTGATCATTGGGTAATAGCGAAAAAATCAGAATTTTCAGAATTGAATGTCTGAAAATCCATATCCCTATCCATATTTAATCACTTCTGTCAACGTGTAAGTTATAATAACTAGCCCCTTCAAAGTGGGTAAAGATTTTGCTTAAAAAATTCTTCTTTAATGTGTTTATTCTGTATAATCCGCGCCTAATATAGTTAAATAAATTACTCTTAAACCACAGGGACACAGAGATATCTGAGAAAAAACAAGAAATTTTGCGAGTCATCTTGAAAGGGCTAGTCCTATATAACAGCAATTTGAAATCAAAAATTTGACAAGGCGTTTTATAACTTACCCTATTTTTCGCCAATATCCTTATTCAGCAATAGCTTCAGAAATTATGTGCGTTCGCCCTGCTATCTCAAAAGGAATTATTATGTATTTTCTTAAGTTATGTAAAAAATGAGTTATTGCATTAATCCCCTTTGTGCAGCTCGTGAAAATCTTGATGATACAACAGAAAACTGTCTTGATTGCGGTACTCCCCTTTTAATTAATAACCGTATTCGCCTAATCAAACCACTAAGACCACTTACTAATGACCCCCGCAGCTACTTTGAAGTTTTTGAAGTAGATGACGCTGGGACTCTATGGAATCCCATTCATAAGCAGAGAGTCCTGAAAGTTTTGAAGTGGAATTCACCTGAATTGCGTGAGGTAATCGAGCGAGAATCTATTACTTTACGAAGAATTCGTCATTTAAACATTCCTAAAAGTACTAGAGATGATTTTTTCACTTTTATCCCTAACAATAGTCTTTTGGAATTGCGTTGTTTGGTTATGGATAAAATAGAAGGAGAAAACTTGGAAAAATGGATAGAATCTAATGGAGCAATTTCACAATCTTTAGCGTTAAAATGGCTGAAGCAGTTAGTTGAAGTTCTTGATGAAGTACACCACACAGAATTTTTTCATCGAGATATTAAGCCTTCCAATATAATTATTCAGCCAAATGATCAATTGGCATTAATTGATTTTGGATCTGCGCGGCGATTGACTAATACATATTTTGCCAAAATCAGCGCTAGTGGAGGAACTAGTACTAGGCTAGGAAATTATGAAATTACATCTATTGTTACACCTCGTTATACTCCGCTTGAGCAAATCAATGGGCAGGCAGTACCACAGTCTGATTTTTTTGCTTTAGGTCGGACTTTTGTACATTTAGTTACTGGTACTTCCTTAACGCGTCTCCCAACAGATAAAAAAACAGGAAAATTAGTATGGCGAAATAAGGCTTTACAAATTGACAAACCATTTGCTGATTTTCTAGATGAGTTAATGGCTCCTTTACCTGGGCAGCGACCACAGAGTACTAAAATAATTTTGCAGCGATTGGAGCGATTACCATTTAAATCAAAGCTTAATCGAGTAATTAAATCAAAACCATTTCAAGTTAGTGCGTTTGTATTAGGCTTAATAAGTATTGTTAGTTTAATATATTTGTCTCTACCTCTAGTAGCGGAATATTATTTAAATGCAGGTAGAAAAGCTTATAAAGAAAATCAGATTGACAAAGCTAAAAACGATTTTCAAAAATCAGTGTATTGGAATCATAACTTAAAACCTACAATAGCAGATTATTTTTTTAATCAAGGTAAGGAAGCTTATAATGACAATAGGAGCGCAGATGCTGAAATAAACTTTCAAGGAGCGATAAAATATGAATCTAATTTAACTAATTTAATTTCAAAATTTTATTTTGAAAAAGGCTTACAGCATCAAAATAACCCTAGAATAGCTAAAAAGAATTATGAATTAGCTATTAAATATAATCAGCGAGATGATGTTGCATATAATAATTTAGCAGTTGCTTGTCAACAATTGTCTGACTACAATTGTGTGAATAAAACTTATGAAATAATTTTTAAATTGAAACCTAACAAATGGGAGTCCCATTATGGACTAGGTTTTTTTTATGATGTTCAGGGAGAATATAAAATAGCAGAAAAACAATATAAAATTGCTATTGAAAGTAGTGATAAAGCAATATTTGCTGTTGCGGCTTTAGCAAGATTGAAAAATAAACAAGGCGACCACAAAACAGCAGCTAAGTTAGCTTTACAAGGGTTACAAAAAACTAAAGATCGAGAATTACAGGCATCACTGTATAAAGATTTAGGATGGGCAAGATTCACTGAAAATGACTTAATTGCAGCACAAAAATTTTTAGAAAAAGCGACTAGTTTAGATAGTCAAAGAACAGATGCATATTGTTTACGTTCTCAAGTTGAAGAAGCTTTAGGAAAACTAGATTCTGCCAGAAATTACATAGAAGCTTGTATGTTAGCTAAATCTAGCCTACCAGAAGTATTTCAATGGAGAGAAGCATTACTAGATCGGATACTTAATAAGTGATATAATCCAAACTGCAAATAATTTTTATAAAAAAATGAATAAGCTGACATTTTTGGTTGGAATGTACTGCTTAACTTCTCTAATAGTAGGTAATTACCCATTAATAGCGAGTGTACCACTTATAAGAATAAGAAGGAATCAGGTTCATTGTGAGCAACAACTGGGAAGGGTAATAAGTAAAGGTGACAAACGCTTTGAAGCAGGAAGCTTGATTTGCAAGGGAGACAGATTAGAAATTTTAAATGGTAGTTATGTAGAATTCTTATGCTTTAGTTCTGGAAAAATTTTAAAATTAGCTAGTGGAATTGTTTCTCTTGATAAATGTGCAGAATTTGACCTAACTTCATCTACTTGTAATCCTAGTAATACTGATGCATGTAACACACAAAAAGGTGGAAGAGAACAAGGCGATGAACCGACAATTATTTCTCCTTATAGTACTTCAACATTGAATCCTCGCCCTGAAATAACTTGGACTCCTGTTAAGGGTGCGACTTCTTATAAAGTCAAAGTGGAAGGTTACGAGTTTGGTTGGCAAAGAGTTGTAAATGAAACTCGGCTTGCCTACCCAAGTGATGAAAAGCCATTTCAACCAGGAAGTGCATATACAATATATGTTTTTGCATACATTGATGGTAATGCTTTTAGCTATGACGAAACATTGGTGAACGTATTATCTGTAGCTTCCCAAGAAGAAATTGCACAAAAGATTAAACGCATCAAAGAATTAGGGCTACCCCCAGATGAAACTGTTCTTGATATAGATGCTATTTATGTGGCAGAAAATCTTTTGAATGAAACGATTGAGATGTTAAAAACGGCAACAACAGATATTAGGCAAAATCCGACTCTTTATAGAGTACTAGGCGATCGCTATCTAAAGGTGTGGTTGCCAAACGAAGCGAAACGCCAATACATCAAGGCATCTGAGTTAGCAAAAAGTAGTAATAATTCAAGAGAGTTGCAAAAGGCACAAGATGGATTGAAAATGGTGGATTTCTACAACCAACTTCCAACTAGCAAGAAGGGTGCCCAATAATAGGGTTCTTGATACTGGGGATTTGACAGTAAACTCAATTGTGCCTGACGCAGTGCCTCTGCTTTGGTCAAACCATTGTTCAGCCCTTTATAAAATTCTTGCATAAACAGAGCAGTAGAATTGGCATCCACGCGCCAAAGAGTAGCAACAGTACTACGCGCTCCTGCCTGTGCAGCTATTCCAGCAATGCCCATTGCTGACTGCTTGTTGCCTTTTGCAGTTTCGCAGGCGCTGAGAACAAGTAACTCAATTGCATCTTGACTATTTTGAGTTTTACCTCTGATTAAGCTGTCAAAGTCTCTAATATTAATTAGCTTGTCATAGGCTACGAGTACTGTTTTGAGTGGGTCAGAACTGAATTGACCGTGGGTAGTAATATGTACGATGGGAAAATTATTTTGAGTCAGTTCTGACTTGAACCTTTTCAGGGTAAAATTATTGTCTAACAAGGCTACTGAAGATTTAGTTTGTTTTTCTACATTTTCTACTTCTTGTTTAGATTGTTGCAAATCATGCATACCTTGAGGGGCATTTATATCTGTAGAACTGGGGCCAAGTTTTGAGAGTCCAGCTATTAAAGCTCTCATCTGGTTTTCATGCAATCCTCTGGGTTGTCTAATTCTGGAACCTAAAGTTTCTGCAATACTGTAATGCTTGATGAGATAATCTTTGCCATCATATAGTAATGCTAGTGGTAAGCTTTGAAAAGATTTATCTAAAGTGAATACCAGTGTTCCTGATGGTGGAAGATATGTTTTAATTGGTGCAATTAAATTTTGATAAATTGGTTGAGAATAGTCAGTGATAACGCTCTTTTTGAGGTCAGCAATCTTTTGACTTTGTAATGCTTCTAAAAGATGAGCTATATGAAATCGAATTAGCTTAGAGTCAACAGAATGATGATGAAGTGAGCCGTCTGTTGACTGAGCAATTACCTCTATAGTATCCCCTAAATCAATAATGTGAATTACTGCTGGAGCGCGATTGAGATTCTGAAGCTGATTCAAAGCAACAAGGTCAAGCTTGCCACATCTGAGAAAGTTTTCTAAGCGTGCTATCTGCAACCCTTCGTTTATCTGTATTACTCTTTTTAAATCAGGATTAGGTGAAGTTAAGAGCAATTGCATATAATTACGATATGTCGGCTCCATTTCCTCTTGAAAAGAGAATTGTAAATCTCCGTTAGTTGACAAAAGACTATCACGCACTGAAGTCATGTTTGTGATCGCAGCCTTATAGTTCTGAATCGCTAACTCAGTTTTTCCCTGCTTTTGGTAAATTAGTCCTAACTGCTGCTGCCATTGGTAGGCGATATCCGAAGCCCGAATTGATTGAGCGAATCCTAAAGCCTTCTGAAAATATGCCTGTTTTTGTTCTGTTTGAGTTGATAATTTCCCCAAAGTACCAAAACTATAAGATAACCATCGAATACTATTAATAGTTTCAGCCATTTTTAAGGCTAATTTAGTATATCGAATCGCTACGGATTTTAATTGTTCATCTGGAATCTGGCTGAGGTGATTAGCAAAATTTAACCGAGCATGAATAGATGGTTCAGGTGATAACTCCAAAAAGGCAGAAGAGTTGTCATCTATTTGATTTACTAATACTCGAATTTGTTGATTAACTTTCAGATGAAGGTTCGCTTGATTTGGTTGATGACTGAGCCATTTTTCCAAACTGATTAGTAAAGTCAAATGATTTAACTGAGCTTGCAGTTTAGCTGATTTGGAGATATTTGGGAGATTTTCCAGTGTTTGGTAATCCCAGAGTGATTTTTGCGCCTTTTGGGGAATAATATTAGCAATCTGCTCTCGAAAAAGTGGTTCCTCTATCCAAGAATATTTATCTTGCAATTGCTGATAAATTGACTGTTCGATATTACCCAGAGACAGATAAATCCCACTAATCTTTGATGAGGAT
Organism: uncultured Acetobacteraceae bacterium; assembly: GCA_964658545.1. Taxonomy (GTDB): domain Bacteria; phylum Cyanobacteriota; class Cyanobacteriia; order Cyanobacteriales; family Nostocaceae; genus Nostoc. The sequence continues at coordinate 8,192 of CAZZZY010000190.1, forward strand.
ACAAGTTTCGCCAGCGTTAATGTTTCTTGTAGAACTGTTTCCGATTCATTGAATTTCCCTAAAATCCGCAAGACTTCTCCTAGATTCTGTAATCCAAGCAAGTTAACTGATGTTGGTTTCTGCTTACCAATGACTGCCGTCAGTTGCTCTTTTTGAGCAAGAGCGGGTTGCTGCAAAGTCGTGTCGCAAAGACCTAGATTTGTATTCAACTTTAAAGCTTCTAAAAGTGTATTGCAAGCTTTTTTGTGTAATCCTAATGCTTGGAAAGCAAGGTTTTGATTAATCAGGCTTTCCGTAATCCCCTCTTGGTCGTTTAGTTGGCGATAAATTTTCGTAGATTCCTGCCAAGTTTTTAAAGCTTCATTCGCCTGATCTAGAGCTAATTGTTCGTGACCTGATAAAGTCAGGGATGCCGCTTGATTTTTGAGAAATTCTTTTTCTTTTTTTACAGTCTGGGCAGGGGCAGATGATTGAATTACAATTAGAGACAGCCCTAGAACACCTGAAAAGAGATATTTAAAGCAACATTGAGGTGAGATCATTTTTCTATGTTTTTATCACTGAGAGCCTGAAAAACAAGAACTTGCGGACAGTGAAGCATTATCCCAGGTTGGATTTGCTTGGTCTGTGGTCAAAACAAAATTCCCTTGAGAATCTCGAATCAGAACGTTGGCTTCTATGATTTGTGTGGATTGGTTACTTATTAATGATTTGGGATTATGTGAATTATTAAAAGCTGGAACTGGAACAGAGTTACTTTGTTCAACATTGTTATACATCAGGTCGTTTGGCTGAGATTGGAGATTGCGAGTACTAACAACCAAACTACTGGTTTTTGTGCCTACTTGTGCTTGGCAAGCTGAGGTAATTTCAGGAGCTATTAAAATTCCTTCTGCTTTGAGTTGAGTAGGGGAAATGTTAGTATCAGCAATGCTGTACTTAACCGTACCGTTAATTCCGTACTTGGAACTAGCCGTAATCAAGCTATCAGGGGAAAAGAAGAGTCCTTGAGCATTAATTGTGATATTTCCACCACGACCCTCAAAGGCATCTGCGTTGATGCTGCTGTTTTTTGAACCAGTTAATATGTCTGCATTAATTGTGATATTTCCCCCGTTGCCTTTATTGTCTGCGGATGCTGTGATAGTACTTTTGTTATTCAAAAACAAATCTATTGCATTCACTTGAATATCACCGCCCTCGCCGGAAGCAGTTGAGGCAGCAATAGAGCTTTTATTATCTAAAGAAACAGAGGCAGCATT
>CAZZZY010000191.1:0-9437 GCA_964658545.1 uncultured Acetobacteraceae bacterium
CCAGTGCGCCCTTGCGGTTCCCCGACTTGTAGCAACTGGCGCGACGCAGAGACAATAAAGAGATGCTTAACCCAAGCGTATTGAGTTATAGGCGGTTTATGTCTAGAACGAAATAGCCTTGGCGAGTCCGCGTACTCTTACAGAGAAGCAAGCTACGCGTAGCGTCTCGTAGAGAGCGTCATTACTACTTACTACTTACTAAGAGGCGTTGATTAAAATAGCTCTTGGGTAGAAAACAACGGTCAAGCAAAAAAGGATTGTTGGTATCTCCAGATAATAAATTACTTGGCTTCCCTATATGACAGAATGGTGGCACAATTCCCCAATCTTCTGCCAGCCAAATCCAGTATCCGATTTCAATTCTGCCGTAGTTGGAAGCTGTGAGAATCTCCCCAACACTATTGTTGATAGATACTAATTCTGGGGATGATTTGATTTCAGTCAACAGCCAAGCTAACTCTTCTACAGAAAAGTAATAGCCATTATGGGCAGCTATATTAACGAACTGCTGCGGATCTTTAGCTATGAGCAATTCTTCTTTGAGAGATGGCGTTTTTTGTGCCAAATCAAAAAGATCCCAAATCTGTCTTCTCGTAACTAGAAACCAGGCAAGTTCTTCTGCTGTCAAATTGTAACCATGTTCTGTTGCTAACTTGAGAAATGGCTCAATGTTATCGGTTTCTGCTAGTTGACTTTTCAATTGGAAAGTTTGCTCTACTAACGACAAAAAATCAATAATCTTTTGCCATGTAACTTTGTCAAAACTTTTGTTAAATTTTATTTTTTCTTGCCAATAAATGTATTTCTCTTCTTTAAGAAAGAAATTCCAAATTTGATAATACATGGGTCATTTCGCCTAAGTCTTAAACTTGGTAGATGTTTATGATTAATGAACACCAGTGTAGTAAGTATAATGTGTTTCTTCGACAGTACTAAATCTTTTATATTATGTAAATGAAGCTACACAGTGGCTAAGTATAAATTTCTTGTAAAGTTTATGACTAGAAATAATATATACTGAGAAAAAATAAAGGATTGCGATCGCTGGTTGTTGCTTCTCATAAAATAAAATTAAGTCAATAGATAGTATTAATTAATAAGTAGGATTAATGCTATGACTGAATCAACTGCAAAACAACTTGCACGTCGGGGTAGAATCTTTCCAGAACGGACTTTATCACTAGAAGAACTAGCTAGACGTAAAGCTGAAGATGAAGTATTTTATCGGCGTTGTCGGGAAATTTTTGAGCGTGTGCGTCCCGATTTGATTAAGGAACACTATGGCTGGTATATTGCTGTGCAGGCAGATAGTGGTGATTATTTAATTGATGTGGATAAAATGCAAGCTCATAAAAAATCCCTTGAAAAATACCCAAATAGTAGACATTGTGTATTCTGCCTAAATGAGACAGGAACAACTGGTACAATATGATTGAGGGTAATTTTGGGGATAGTGGGCAACTATTTTTTGAAATTTTGAAACGAACCGCCAAGACGCAGAGAACGCAGAGGTAAGGAAAGAGATATATTTTGCTATTTTTAGTTAATAGGTAAATCGCGGAGAAAGTAAAAGCGATCGCTCTTCCAATCACTGCCTTTTATTCTTCCTAAATAGCCTGTTAATGGTGAAGAAAGTTCTATCAGAATTTCGTGCATTTCTGCTGTTCTTATTGGCTGTGGTGGATGTGAGCCGAAATACGCACCATGTAGAGATTCAACACCAGCAGATTCTATACCTGAGTTTTGTAGATAATTTTTTACAAGCTGGATAATGTGCGATCGCAACTTTATAGATTGTTCAACTTTATCGATATAAGTATTAAGCTTATCTTCAGCTAAACCAAAAGGAGCTTGTTGCAAACAGTCTTTTAGTTCTAACAAATTGATAGAGTTTTTGTAGTGTGCTTGCAGCTCAACTAATTTTTGCAGTGTTTCAGGGCTGATAACATTCATTTGATTTTCGGTAGCTGTTCTTAAGGCGTAAAAATTTAGTTCTCCGGCGGCTACAATTAATTTAATTGAGTTTTCATACTGGACTTTACCAAGATGGTTCATACCTATTTTTAGTAATTGTGCAGGTGTACCATCAGTAACTTTCTCAGTTTTAGTTGCTTTACACTCTCCTACTATTGGATAAGGTTGTTCAGTGTAAAAATCCATACCTCCTGCGCCACCCGTTGCATCTGGATTCAAACCTGAACCTGTAAAGCCTAATTTTAGTAATCCTCTACGCACTAATTTTTCAAATGTATGTCCGTCGCTAGAGTTCCCAACTTCAGCAATTTTCTGAATCCAAGGTAAGTCTAAATCTAATGGATTTGTTGTTTGATCGCGACTCCAACCCAAAAATACTTTGATATCGTTGTCTAATTGTTTAGCTGCTGGTTGGCTAATGCTTAGGGATGCGATCGCACTCTGCAATTCCTCCAATTCAGGATGTAGCGGGGGTTCTAGCTTTTCTAATTGGCGTTTGCGTTGGGCGAAGGTGCGATCGTTTATTACTGGGTTGGCTTCAGAAACGATCAGCGAAGAGTTTAAAGGCCGAAACTGAGGATTTTGGAATTGCAAAAGAATCTTAAGCGATTGAGGTAGGAGATAAACACGTAGGTAAGCCAGAACAAGATGAGGCCGTTGTCCAAGAGTTTGCTGTAGTGCTTCTTTTGTCCAGACTGTTAATGGTGACAAACTATCCAAGGATTCAGGAGGATGCAAAATGCACCCTTCACACCTAGCCCAAGCTTTAACCACAACCTTTTCACAAGCTTGCTGGGCTAAAACTGTTTGAGCAATTGACAAAAAACTTGGGCGATAGTACTGCTCATAGGATTGTAAGTTAATTGATATATCGGTTGGATAAAGAACAAATTGCCGCCCCGAATTAATGAATGTTCGAGGCATTATTGCAATCATTCGCCCTTGTATTAACGCTTCAACCTCACAAGCTGGTAAACATAAGGCTGTGTCAAGGATAACTGATTCGCTCATGTTTAATTTAACAACTCACTCAGATCCTCTGAGTCGTCTGTGTCCTCCATAATGGATGGGTTAAGGAAGTCGTTTAATAATTCTTCTCCCTCAATAGTCTCGTCATCGATATGACCACAAGGATCACTTAAAATTTCTATAAGCAGAGGATTTTTACGAGTAAACATCCGGGAAAATTCCATAACTTGTTCTTCGGTTAGCTGATAACTTTCACGTTTATGATAAACAGCATCAAAGTAAATTAGCTCTCGGATATCCTCAGCTTTTAGATCCACATGTTCTCCACCAAGTTCTTCTAAAAGTTTTTTGAGATAACTATAAGAATCCCAATTTTTGTGAATCTTATTTGCTTTAGAGCGAACTAAACAACCTCGCGTTATATCGAACATTTCATATTCAATTAAACGCCACATTCCTGCTCCTACTGCTTTTCCATGTAAGAATTGCAGAACAGAAACACCAATTTTGAAACCTTTGTCTTTTTGTTTGCCAATTACTTTAAAGCTTATCCAACCCTGATTTTTTGATTTTGGCTCAACGTCAGTAATATCTTCAACTGTTAATTCCTCTAGTTTTTGACCTGTGGAAGTTTCATATTCTAATGTCTGACCTTTCAAACTCTGAAAGCCAAAACGTAAAGCATTGATAATTAAAGAGTTATTTTTTTCATCTAGATAATCTCCATTATCTACCTTACTTTCTCTTTCTAAAGCCAAGTAAAATCTTTGCAATGGGTCTTGTGGTAATATTTCTTCCTCAACCTTAAAGTTTTCAGCACACCAATTCAAAGCTTCCCTTACAGTTAGTCCGTTCTTCCCATATTTTCTTAGTTCACTTTCTTCAAACGGGTACAATGGGTGATGAGGTTTTAAGTTATTTACTTCATAAAACTCTTTTAGCCAAAGAGTAACTAAATCAACCATAGAATCGCCACTAAGAGTTTTTAAATCTATTGGTTTTCGTTGCGTATATTTTGAAACTCGATCAGGTGTACCGCCAGGCATCAGATCCACCTTATTTGTCCACGTATCAGGCAACATAACTGTGAGAATAACAAGACCTCGACCAAGTGCAGATGGTTCGAGAGTATCATGTAGACGCTTCACTAAATCAGCAATTACCTGTGGAGTTGTTAAGCCATCATTATTGCAATTGTTTTCTACATCTATTTCATCAAAACAGATGACGACTGGGTTATAGTAATTCACCAAATTCAAGATTTGCTGAATATTTTTGAGGGCTTCAGATTCCCTATCTTGACTAGCTTTACTGGGATTGGGTAATCCTAATTTCTCAGCATTAGAGGTTGCTAATTCATCACCAGATAACCATTTAATTGCAAAAGATGCTTGAGTTTCTGAAAGTGTCCACAAAATAGCCCTGACAATATAAGGATCTGCATTTGGTTTTGTTTTGAGAACTTCTTTGGTCAGCCTGTCCATCAAATTTTTGTTCCTAGCTGACCAGCTTGAACATACTTTATCAAATCTTTCAACTAGTACCTGGGGAAAAAGACTTGGAAAATTAGAATCGATAGCTTTAAAGCCTTCATTTGCCATCGCTGCCGCCACTTCCCGCCACTGCATCACGCCTTGACTACCAGTGTTACTGAGACTATCTGCCAAAGTTTGCTGGAACTGGTATTTAACTAGGTTTAAATCTGTATAGTTGTTAACACCTGCATAAATGAACAGAGCAGTTCCATCGGTTTTCAATCGATGGCGAATGCGACTAAGGATGTGAGTTTTACCCACACCCTGTTGAGCTGTTATGGCAATTGATGTCACTTTCTCTTGAGTAGATTGGCTAGTACGCACCAGATCAATTGCCTGAAAAACTGCATTAGAAGCGTGAGCATTTAAAGTTGGTACATCGGGGAATCCCTTTCCCCATACATCTTGTTCTTTGACTATGCCAGCGTTGATAAATGGATTATGACTTCTGATCGCGGCGTTAAGGGCTTCTGTTGGAGAGACGGGTGAACTGTCCATAGTAATTTTGTTTGAGTAAAAAGCCATACAAGGATTCGGAGAAATTTAGGTATTTAAAAGCTTGGTGTAGTAACGCAACCCACCACCAGGAATTGTTATTGAATCATCACGCTTGTCTGGGGTGATATCTCGCATTTCTCCTGCCATCAGCTGCAAAACATCTTTTTCTTGCATTTCCAGCAACCACTCACTGAACTCTGTACGACTCACGCGATCGCCAATTCCTCTTCTAATGCGATAAATTGGCACTAGATTATTAAAGTTGTACTCATAGTTCAACTTGTCGTAGACTTCCAACGCTACTGACTTAAACTCGTCGTAAGATGCGATCGCCCCACTCTTCCCATTAACTGGTACATCTGCACTAACTACCGCAACATCAATCTGACTAATCCACTTCACCAACGCATTCGCCGCCCAAGTTCCGACAATCGTTCCTTCAAACTTAAAATCGCCACTTCTCAATCCCTCACCCAATACCTCTAAACCCTTGGGAGATGTCAGAGAATATCCCTTTTTGGAGATTGCGATCGCACCCTCTTTCTGCAATTCCTCAAATGAACCCTGATAATCTGCTACCTTCTGGCTTTTGGATACAATTCGCTTAGTCAGTTGACCCTTTTTAACTTCCTGCTGCGTTCCTCCCAAATCCCACAAAGCCAAAAGGAGACGAGTGCTAGCTTGGGCTGTATTTTTTGATGTCATAGTTAAGTGTATTTTTTGACAAATATCATCGTAGTAGCTGTATCTTTTTAATTTATTTACACAGAAAAAATAACCGAGAAATTGCTGAATATTTCGGCATTCCAGCTAAATTGATTCCTAAAAAATCAACAATATATTTCCTTGGGATGAATGCAGTTTCTCTCAAAGGCAGGATGGAAGACTTGCGAAAATCGCCCATCATGACAGTTAAACGCTGTAGCTGTGCAGTTACAAATCAAGTGGTATCTGTTTTTTCAATCCCAGGTGAAATAACAGCAATTCCAACTTAGTTTTTACAACAGCAAGGCTCTTAGCAAATACAGGTGATGACGAAATCCGATGAACACAACATATAAAGAACGTAAAATAGTTTCGCGTCTATTTGCAGTGCTGCTTTCAGGATTGCTAATGGTACCCTTGTTGAGTAGCTGCGGAGGCGGTTCCCGAAATGCTTCAACACCACCACCAGTTGATGATAGTGTTGGTAGAACAGTGAGCGATCGCACAAACCAACCCGAAGCCAGGAAGGGCTTATCTACAGGGCAGAAAGTGGCAATTTTAGCAGGTGCTGCGGGACTTTATTACCTCTACAACCAGCATAAAAATGCTTCCCAAGAAGGAGCGCAAGGTAAGTACTATCTTTCCAAGAACGGACGTGTATACTACCGTGACGCTGAACATCGCGCTCACTGGGTAACTCCACCATCAGAAGGAATTCGAGTACCGGAAGCTGAGGCACAAAAATATCGGGAATTCCAAGGCTATAACGGGAGTTCTTCAGGTCGCGATCTCACTGGTATAACTTCAACCGCAGCACCGGCACTCTAGATCAGTCAAGCGTGTGTACATCTGAAGCGGGTTTCCCGGAGGATAACGCCGATCGCGCACGTCGGATACACTAACTTAAATCAGGAGACAGATCATGGTAGAGAACTTTTTCCAAAAGGCGAAAGATTTGCTTTTGGGATCGAACAGCGATCAAACTGACAAAGATGCCGAATTCCGCGATCGCAATGTCCGTCCGGCCAGCGAAGACCCCTACGGCGACCCCGCAGATCCAGCATCTTACGGCGATGTCCGTCCAGCTAGCGAAGACCCCTATGGCGATCCCGGAGATATCGCATCTTACGGTAACGTCCGTCCAGCCAGTGAAGACCCTTACGGCGACCCCGCAGACCAAGGGGAGTTTGGTAACGTCCGCCCAGCTAGTGAAGACCCTTATGGCGACCCCGCAGATCAGGATTATCGCCGTTAACGCGAAACCTAACCCCATGCGTAAATATAGAGGCTTCCGCTCTGGCACACACTACGCAAACGGCACGAAGATTCTGGTGAGTTTGACGAACCTCTCCCCGCCTTGAACTAAACCTCAAGTCTTTCCCTCTCCGACTCGGAGAGGGACGGTTTTACGTAGTAAAACCAGGGAGAGGTTTCTTTATTTAAACTCTTCAAGTTGATCTACACGTAACCAAACATTTGGTGTTGGCACTTTCCCAAACTTAATCAGGGCATAATCACCTTTGACATCTACAATTTCGCCCTTGGTTTCAAACAAATAAGCAGGAAAGCGAGGATCACTGGCTTTTGCTTCCAGACTATTTTCCAGTTTCTCGCGGATAGCGCGAACCATATCTCCCTTTTTAACTGCCATAAATTCCCCTCTCAAATTTCTAGATTGTTTTATATATATCAATCCTAAATGATTCGTAAACCTCTTTCCTTCTTCTCTTGGCGCTCTTCTGTAACGAGATGCTGCGCGTTGGCGGAAGCCTCTCCAAGAGTTGGCGGTTCGATAATTTTTACAATTCAAATAGGATTGCTATATCTGCATTTTAAAAGAGTTCCTAGTTGGAAGTAAAAACTCCTAACTCCTAATACCATTTCACTTTAATAATGATACAAATACATTGGTAGGGGTATGTCAACGCCCATTGGTGTCAACTTAACGTAAAACCCATAGCCCGACTGGGAATGAATTCCCAGTCTCATAGCAAAAGTAATCTAAAGATTACTAAAAATTCTCACAAATCCCTAGTCTACTTCAGTAGACTTTAGCTAAAAGCCAGAGAATTCATTCCAAGGCGGGTATGAAAGCCAGTAAGTAAGCCGATCTGTGGCAAAAGTAGACACCAATGGTCAACGCCATGCCCCTACGAGAAACCTATCTGTATTAGGATTTTCGTGAATTGGTATAAGTAGATCGGTTAAATTAAACAAAAAACTGCTGTAGGGTGTGTTATCGCGTTAGCGTAACGCACCATTTCGGATTTTCGGTGCGTTATGGAAGCCATAAAACACGCTACACTAACTCCCAACTCCCCCTAGCGTTTGACACTGTGGGCAAAAATGACTAGATCGCCCAGCTAACTTAATCCGTTGAATTGGTGTACCACAAACTCGACAGGGTTCTCCAGCGCGGTTATAAACCCAGGCAACACCACCATAATTGCCGTTGACACCCTTAACACTTAAGAAATTACTAAAAGTTGTACCGCCAGCCTCAATGCTGGTTTCTAACACTTGAATTATGGCTATTCGCAAACGTTCAATTTGCTTTAGCTGCAAATCTATACACAAGGTTTCAGGTAAAATTCCACTCTTAAACAATGCTTCGTCAGCATAGATGTTACCTAATCCCGCCACTACCGACTGATCTAGTAGCGCAGTTTTAATCGGACGGCGGCGGTTTTTGAGTTTGCTTGCTAGATACTCAACAGTGAATTCGGGCGAAAATGGATCTGCTGCCAGTTTTGCCAAACCAGTCATAATACTTTCTACAGCAACACCAGGTGGAACCCACCAAATTTTACCGAAGGTGCGCTGATCGACAAAACGCAATTCCTGCTGATCCCCAAAGAATAATCTAACCCGCGTGTGCTTATGTAATGGTTCATCTCGATGCAGCCATAGTAGTTGACCGGTCATTCGCAGATGAACCCCTAGCCAACTAGTTGAGGAAGGGGAAGAGAGTTCGGCGAGGAGATATTTACCGCGACGATGCCAAGTAGCGATGGCATTCTTGTTAATTCCATCAATAAACTCACCTACAGAAAACGGGTAGGCGATGGTGCGATCGAGCAACACATCTCCACCCGTAATTTCTTGGTTAAGGGTCAATTGATTTAGACCCTTTCGGACTGTTTCGACTTCAGGCAGTTCAGGCATTTAAGCTGATTAAGCAGACAATTTTGATGTACTTGGGGGTTCAATAAAGAAGAGATGGGGCAGTAACTTACACAGCCGTAGGCGGATCGTATTACTACCTAAGAGAAACCGTAAATACCCGCAGGGCGGCTCTCAGAGATTAGGGTAGGCTAGGATGAAGAATGAATGAACTGAAATTTTCAGACTTCATACTTCAGACTTAAGACTACCCTTCATCATCGCATCAAACAACCCACTTGTAGCTTTGCTGCTATTTTTTAGGTGGTTTAGCCTTTGGTGCTTCAACCTCGACTAATTCATCCTGAGCAAAGTTGTTGGTATTGATACCAGAGTAATTGACCTTTTCAAAGCGGACAATTACAGGGTATTTGATACCGCTTTGGTCAATGGAAGCCACAGTTCCAAGATCCTGAAACCAGTAGGATTCAGGGCGGAGAATACGTACTTTAGAACCACGTTGAACCATGATTATTTTCCCTTTTAGTTATCAATCGCCAATCTAGAGGGCTAATTGATTTCACTCTACAACCTGAAGGTCGCTGCAAGAGTCTTTGTTAAGTTATTTGTATGAATTGGGAATTGGGAATTGGG
>CAZZZY010000192.1:0-3950 GCA_964658545.1 uncultured Acetobacteraceae bacterium
CACAGCACATTTTGGGCCTCTGTTAGCATCCCTCCAGACTGCGGCTACGCAAATCGCAAACAATGACTGTACGCCCATCAGCGAAGCTGCCGCAAAGATCGAGAAAGTTGCCGAGGATCTGATTACGCCAATCGTCCAAAAGCTGCAACCGATCGTTGCTACTATCAAGGATTTCCTGAACGGTATTTGGGACAAAATCGGCGCACCGATCTGGGGGTGGATTAAGGACTACGCCGCCGAACAATGGGCAAGCATTCAACAGCTAGGCGAGATGCTCTCGAAGGTCGCAAGCTGGATTTGGAAAACGACAGGTGGCGATAAGATGTGGACCTGGCTCAAGAACAAGCTAGGCATCGGCGATGGCGTTGAAGGCCAAAATGGGCTCTTACAGTGGGTACAGCGCAAGGTTGAAGAGGCGTGGAAGGCAATCGAAGCAAAACTAGAACCATTCAAAAAAGAACTGACTGAGATCGGTCTTGCTGTCGGCGCGGTAGCGCTGGCAGTCTCGCCTGCCGGTCCAGTAATAGCGGTTGGTGCGGCGATCGCTGGGGCGGTACAGGGAATCCGCTGGATTGCCGCCAATTGGGGCAAGGGCAACATCATCGTTCAATCGCGGGAATATCTGGAGAAATCTTTAATTCCTGCGTTGCAGGGTGCGGCAAATCGTCTCGGTGCAACCTTCAAACAAATGGCAGGTGCGCTGAGTTCGGCTCTGGGTAATCTTGCTGCCGGGATGACGCGGGCAGTTGGTGCGATCAGTGGCTCCTTACTTAAGGTGGCAACATCCGCCATTCAGTGGATTGCCGATCGGGTGAAGGCACTTGCAGACTGGGCGCAGCAACAACTCAACGATCTCACCCACTGGCTGGAAGAAGTGTTGATCAAGCTGCAAACATTCCTGCAAAAGATGCTTGACCTGTTTATGGAGGTGGGTAAAGTTGTCTTGGATATCTGGCTACTGCCCGCTTTCTTAGGTAAACAGGTGTGGACTGCGATTCCCGAATGTATCCGCGACCCCATCATTGATTTTATTGGCCCAATTATTTTGCGCCAGATCGAGATATTCCAGGCACTAGCCCGTGACAACGATGCTTGGCAAAAGACTAAGAAAGACGTGTTGCAGATTGTTCACCTTGTATTTACGGATCACGATTTGATGGGTGCGATCAAAGCGACCTTCAATTTGATCCTGCGAGTGTTCAATATCCCGCCAGATTTACTCTCGACTGTAATAGCCAAAGCCGAAAATGCTTGGGATGTGGTGAGCAAGGAGCCATTAGAGTTTATCAAGAACATTGTGAGAAGTATTGGCAAAGGGTTCGGGTTACTCTGGGAGAATATCGGCGAACATCTCAAATTCGGTCTTGTGGGCTGGCTGACTGGTGGACTTGCCGAGAACAACATCACTCTGCCAAATGACTGGAGCGAGCCAAAAGAAGTCTTTGGATTCGTTTTGGATGTGATGGGACTAACGGTCGATCATATGTGGAGATTGCTTGAAGAACACTTTGAAGATGAAAATAAAGTCCGGAAGTTACGGAACAGGATCGGACAAGTTTCCAGTGTAATAGAGTGGATAGGTAAGGCGATCGATCCAAAGAAATCTCCCGCCGAGAATACTGCTGGCATTCTCGAGCAGACTAAGGGTTTTGGTATGAGTATTTTGACGGGTATCGCCGAATGGATCGCGGCACAAGTTGCCACAGAATTAGAAACACTCGCTGCGGCTGCGGCTGCTTCGGGCGGACTCTCTGAAGTTCTCGATTTGGTTCGCCGTATCTATAAAGCTATTTTGACTGCTGTAAGGTGGGCACGACAAATCCTTGACATGGTAAACGAAACCCTCGACGATGATATCACCTCTATTGCTGGTGGCAATATTGCTACTGCTGGTGCCAAACTCGAACAAATTATGCATAAAGAAATGGCTGTGGTGATCGGTTTCCTTGCAGATCAAGTCGGATTAGATGGTATCGGTTCTGCGATCAAGGATATTGTCACTCCGCTCAGAGCAGAGGTTGATAAAGCAATTAACTGGGTGATTGAGAAGCTGAAGGCGGGAATTGAGACAGTGATTGGAGCAGTCAAGGAAGGTGTGGACGCACTTGTAGAGTGGTGGAAAGCTAAGAAGGAATTTAAAACTAAAGATAACGAAATACATACTCTTTTCTTCGAGGGAGAAAGTGAAAATGCAACGCTTATGGTTGCTTCTCAAAAGAAAACCTTCACAGAATTTATTGATGATATTGATGATGTAGATGCAAATAGTTCGCCATCAATTCAGAAAGCAAAAGCTGATGCCCTACTCATCGCAAAACACATAGATGAAATCTGCAACAAACGTAAAGGTAAGGGGAAGGGGGTGCAAACACAAAAAGGTATTGATATACAAAAAGAATTAATTGGGGAACTGAACAAGCTCGCAGTCCCAACCAGTCTTCTGGCAGGACAATCCCAAGAAAATCCACCGAGTGTAATAGAGTACGGTTCTTTGACATCAGATGGTGGTGCTACATTTATGAATGCCAAGATTCTTTCGACAAATAATTCAGAAGGGTCTGAGCCAGAGGATAAGCCTCTTATTTGGACGCAAGCAACTAGAAGACCAAATGTTTACGTTCGAGGGCATTTACTAAATGACAATATTGGAGGCCCTGGTAAATCCTATAATCTAGCTCCCATAACAGATTTTACGAACAAGCAACACTTAAATTTTATAGAAAAATATGTGAAAAAAGCTGTCACAGTAGAGAAGAAAGTGGTTAGATACCGTGTTGAAATAATATATAGTGAACATCCAAATCGTAGCTCACAAACAGGAATACAAAATAGATTGAACAACAAGACATCTCTAGATAAAGAAAAAGATAAACGTAAATTAGAGATTATGAAATATGAGCAAGAAAATTTACCTAGAGCATTCTCCAATGAGTGGGCAATTCTGAAATATGAAGGAGGAAAATGGATTGATGATAAGGTGCAACAATCTTTTTCAGTTGTCAATAATTTGCCAGATACAGAACCTGAAATTATCTAAATTTTAGTAAAATCTTCCGTAAATCAAGTCTTTAAAATTTAAATAAATGATGAGCTATTTAGAAAAATTTAGGGCAATGGTAGTTGAAATAGAATCACATCCGTTACTAGAAGTAGTTGATTTTTGTGTAAATCAACCTGCTATGGATGAAGAATTAGCTGCCGTTGAAACAATGCTAGGAGCATCATTAGCTGAACCTATTCGTAATTTTTATAAAGAAGCAAATGGGTTAAAACTCTATTGGAAAATAAAATCAGGTATGACAGATAAAGAGTTAGATACTATTCAAGAAGAGTACGATGATTATGATATAGGAGTACCAGATGAAGAAGAAGATACTGATAATGAAAATCCCTTTGCTAAAATAAATTTTATCCCAATTGAAAATGCGATAATCCATCGTAACTGGCATAATAAAATAATTTTCGATGGTATAACCTCTGACGAAGACACAGTAGAATTTGCGTGTAATACCTATAAAGAAAAAGATTTTCAACGAAATCTCAAGCCTTTTGATTTATTTAGTGATTACTCTTGTATGGCTTTTTTTCTAGAAGAAGGTGTAGGAAACCCCAAAGTATTAAGGTTGAGTTCTCATTATGCTGAATGGGAAAATAGTAAAATTACTGATTTTGAATCCTATCTGGAAATGCTTTTAGTAACAAAAGGTATTGTTAAAGCTAGAAAGGAAATTTACAACGAGTATAAAGGAAATATGAAAGATCCAATAATCAGAAATTCTGATTATTGGACTTCGGAACTTGTTCCGAAGTTGTTTAGAAGTTAATAATAAATAAGGGTATGTAGCGGTACCGTTTACAAATTATAAAAAAGGATGAGCATGTTTAATGACTAATTATATTAGGCAAATTACAACGCGAGAACTTGTCTTATTTAATGGTTTAGGCTCACT
>CAZZZY010000192.1:3960-9433 GCA_964658545.1 uncultured Acetobacteraceae bacterium
AGGTTATACAACTCGATCTAATTGACCAAGAGAATACACTTTTTGAATGCCGTCTCACATTCCAAGTAAGCTCACAACTTTATCAACAGATCGATCGCGAATCATTATTCAATCTCAAACCAGAGTTACGAGGTGCTCTGAATGCTGTCAGTTTTCAAAGTGACACCCCAATTGAAATAGAAGCCACCCTACAGCCTCAACTCTTACCTCAATTAGCAGAACAGGCAACCAATCAAGAAACTGCGATCGCTCACCTCATAGCCTGCTCTCAAAACAGTTATTTGCCAGAGAAACTCAATAAAGAATCAAATACTGATACAACAGATAAATCATCAGTTTCTTCCCCAGAAATGAATCCATTACTTTCAACTGAAAGCTGGTTTGCATTAAAAGTTAAACAACCTCAAGAAGCTGGTGAAATTAGTTATCGTACCTTTTGGTCTTACCTCAATCCTGCCAGTTTAACGCCCGAAGCGATCGCCAATGGCAAGTTTCCTGAAGCAATGGAACAGTTCCTCAAAGACCGCAACGAGGCTAATTTAGCAATGGCTGAAAAAGCCATAACAGAAGTACTGGAAGGAATTGCTAACGATTTAAAGAACTGGGATGAAACTGAATTTGTCAAACAGACAGAATCCGTAATTTCCAATTTTTTCTCAGAAGTTACAGATGCTCTTGAAAGTTTGGTAGAGCCAGATCGAACGATTAGCAAAGCTAAAGCCAATTCCAAGGGCAAAATTTATCAAGCAATGCTCAATTTTTTCTCTGAAGAAGATTGGGAATTTACCAAACTCCAAGGCGAACTTACGTTACGTCTTGCTTGTCAAGGAAAAAATGGACGATGGAACTGTTTTGCCCTGGCAAACGAAACCCAACAACGATTTCTGTTCTATTCTATCTGTCCGTTAGACATCCCAGCCTCAAATCGGAGTGCGATCGCTGAATTCATTACCCGCGCCAACTACGGTATGGAGATTGGTAACTTTGAACTTGGCTTTGTCTCTGGTGAACTTCGCTTCAAAACCAGCATGGACGTTACAGGCGATCGCCTCTCCCCTGCGCTGATCAAAAGCCTGGTCTATATCAACGTTACGATTATGGATGAATACCTGCCTGGGATTCAAGCTGTCATCGAAGCAGGCGTTTCACCGGAGAAAGCAATTCTTGCAATCGAACACCCTGAACCCAACGCGCCACCAGATCGGGAAGCGTAGGAGCGATCGCTTTTGAGGTTTTGGGGAGGAGTGCGATCGCGCAGCTTACCGTAGGTATCGCCTTTGCTGTTATAAATAGCGATCGCTCATCGTTTGAGTTGAGGTACGATGCTGGGTGTTGTTGAAAGATGCGATCGCTTTCTTCAACGTTCTCAATACAAGGTGCGATCGCGCAGCTTAAGGGAGTTATGGCTTTTTGGGAAGTTGCGGGAGTGCGAAGCTTGCGCGAGGTAAGTCTTTCGCTTCTTATAGTTTAGGGAAAAAGTGCGTAGACGCGGAGCGGCTTGTCTGTGACATCGCGCTCAAATCTCCATGCCGATTAAAATTAGTTATTAGTTCAGAAAAACTAACCATAATCACTTTGAGATGAATCCCAATAGCCAAGATGAACCTACTCAGCCTCAAAAAATAGACCCCTATGAAAAAATTTTATTTAGCGGATACACAGATTCTGAGATTGCTGAAATGAAGACACTTATCGAAAATTGGGATAAAGCCACCTATCCAACTTTAGCTCATAGTATTGTCAACCATGCTGACAGACATGATTTTAGCAACAATTATTTAAAATATTTAAGAAAAGCAAATAACTTCAACAAAAAAGGCGCTCGAAAGACAATACTTAGCGATGGTGCAGATAGATGGAATAAAGGAAATGAATTTATAATTGAAAGAGATGGGAAGATTGTCTCATACGGCGAAAACTAGCACATTGTATGGAAAACCTCACAGCATCAAATATCCCTAAAAATCCCCATACCGCTAAAAACTACATTGGTAAAGTGTTGAAGCATTTGTTATGTGAATATAAGAATACACGCGAAGAAAGACGGCAAATAAGCCAGTGGGAAGAATCAAAAAGTTTTAGCATATTAGGGGAAATAGAAATTTTTACAACTGATATTGAGGGATGCGCCTCTCAAGTAATTACTAATGATGAGTTAGAAAATTATCAAGATATAATTAAAAAATTAACAAAAATTAATATATTTGATATTTCTTATTTTGCCGATTGGTACTTTTCAGAGGAAAGTCAATTTCCACAAATAAAACTTTACATAGAAAAACTTAACTATCTGCGGTTATTAATTATTGAGTATATAAGCTTATATCAGTAGCACATATCCTACCGCATTTTGGTTTTTGGGGTTAGGGATTGCGATCACATTTATTTAGTAGATAAGTTTTATGTTGAAAACGAGCGATCGCGTTTTGGGGATTTGGAAAGTGCGATCGCTCATTTCTGGGTTCGATTGAGGCAATAAGCTCAACCCATCAAGGCGTTATAGAAACTGCGTTAAGCGTTTACACATCAAATATTGAGCAACCTGAGTCATAATATAAACAATCGTCATCATTCTAAGCTCTATGGATGTCAATAAAACGATTGACGCTCAAGTAACGCTACCAATGGATTTGTATCAGGCGATCGCCCAACAAGCACAGGCACATGGGCATTCTGTGAGCAACGAGATTGTAGCACTTTTGGCTCCAATGGTTGGGCACAATTCCACCGAACTGGCTCAAGAGTTTGCGGATTGGGAAGCAGCAAGTGATGAGGATTGGCTAAATATCGAAGCAACACTGGCATCTGGTGGAGAATTAAATGGCAAGAGGAGATGTTCTCCTGGTTAGTTTGCCCGATTCAGATAAACGAGAGGAGAAGGGCAACCGTCCAGCGATCGCAGTGCAAACTGACATAGCAACTTCTCCTATGTTGATGATTATTCCGGTTACATCTTCCTTGGGGGCAATGTTGAAGCCACCAGAAGCCGAAGAGTAAGCCAATTTTGTAGCCACTGTCTTGGAAGTCAAGCGATGTTCTATAGGAGCCTCTACGCGATCGCTTTTTGGCATTTGGAGAGTGCGATCGTATCCGATTCATAAGGTGCGATCGCGCTCATTGACAAGTTGCGATAGGATTGAAAAATTATAGGGCGATCGCCAATTTTGTAGTGCGATCGCTCATGTTGCTCAATGGTAGGGGTGGAGGGGCGAGCGCTCTTTAACCTTTCAGGCTCGCGACATTCAGAGGGCGATCGGTTACTTAATCCCTTCAATCAGAGCGATGTCCTTTTTGAGCAAATCATTAATCATCTCAGTCAGGTCAACCCCTTTCATCTCTGCCTGTTTAGCAAAGTACTCCAATACTTCTTCGTCTAGATAGATTGGAATATTAAACTTTGCATTGGGATGATAAAACTTGCCGCGCTCTGCCTTAGAAAAATCGTATTCTGACTGCATCATCATTCCCCTTCATATTGACGAATCTCGTTTTTAGTGGCTTTTCGCACCGAAATAATTCGTATGTCAACGCGATCGCCCTGCTGCACAAATGTGTGAATCACTACCAAATATTGACCATTCGGTAGCTGTCCCAAAGTTGTCCAACGCTCCTCATCTAAACTGTGTTCTTCATCAAAAAGAGTACATCGAATCTTTAAAGACTTGACTGGCTTGTTAAAAGCTCACACCATGCTTGGACTGATTACTCCGCGCTTTACTTGAGTCCCATTCAAAATTATAATTCACCTCTAAACACCCCAATTCAAGTAGCCATAGGCAAAGACCGACTACTGGCAATATCTATGCTATCTTCCTATGAACCCAGTGCGATCGCTCATGTTGCTCAACGGTAGGGATGGAAGGGGGTTAGCGCAGCTCTTTGAAGGAATCGCTGTGGTTCTAAATCCAACGGTTTCAGGTTTAAAGGGCAAGCTTCTTGAAAGGGCGATCATTCTCTCATTTTGCTCGAATGATTGAGTTCAAAGCTCGCCGTAGGTTGGGTTGAGGCAACGAAACCCAACGAGCAACAACCTTGCTGACTGCATGGGTTACGCTAACGCTAACCCATCCTACCCCTGCTATCTCAGCTCGCCCGTAGTGCGATCGCATTATGGTTTTGGAAGTGCGATCACTCAACATCTTGCAGTGCGATCGCCGATCTTGTAGGGTGCGTTCCTTTAGCCAAACGTCTTGATGGGAACGCACCATCCCAAGTGAACAACAGTGCGATCGCTCGTGGGGAGGGCAAATGCCCAGAAGGGGCAACTCTCCGATGGAGATGATATGCCAACACTTTATCATGAGTAATGGTCTAGCGATCGCGTAAACAGTGCGATCGCTCTAATCGAAACGCCTCATCCTCTAACCGACGCCAGTTAGATTAGCTCCACGTCCCATAGAATTCCTTAAATAAACAAGCTAGGTGATACTTTGAAGATATCTCCCAACACCTTAGCCTGAGCCTTGCTAATCGATCGTTTACCATTCACAATTTCTGAAACCACTCCACTCGAACCGAGTTTGCCGACCAAATCGACCTGGCGCATCCCGCTAGATTCCATAATATGTTGTAAAACCTCATGAGGAGTAGAGATCGGCATGGCATAGTGTTGAGCTTCATAAGCTTCAATCAATATCACCAATAACTGATAGAGCGTGCGTTCTTCGGGAGTTTTACTTTGATTGAACGTCAATCGCTCAACAATTGCTAATAGCCGATCATATTCTGCTTCCGTCTCGATCGCTTTAGGTGCGATTTCAGCCAGCAAGTTACTGTAAGTTACAGGGTTAAAATCAAAAGTAAGGGTCATTTTTCCACCTATCCAAGTCGTATTCTGCGTGAGTTAACAAGTACTTGAAGTAAACCGTTTGATCTTCATAGTCAATTCCCACAATTAGCCATAAAATTACCAACAGCATCAGCATCTCTATAAATCTGGCGGATATCCTCTAGCGATCGCCAATCGGCTTTTCTGACAGTCGTATACCAGTCTTCTACTTGCTTCATCACATCTGGGTACCTGGCTGATGAGATCCGAAGATTGCGAATCGAGATTAAATGCATGGAAACTGGGCGATGAATGACTTACCAGGATTAATTTTTTAATTTCAGCCATGATGTTATCGTCTGTAATGACATCAACAGGAGCTTGGGCATAAAGTTCTTGAATTACAGCCGTCAAATCTGAGCGTAAATCGACTTGAATCAAGGCTCTAGCAACCTGTGCGCGTTCATCTTGTTGCAACTGTTACACAGCTATAATCAGTTGTTCCAGGGTGATAGGAATCGATACCATGTCAGTAGCCATCATTCAGTTTCTTAAATTTCAGTATTATTGGGTTCTTTCAACCAATAATAAGCTTTTGTTAAGATACAAGGTTGGGTTTCGCAAAGCCTCAACCCAACGTCCACGGGTTTTGATAGGGCGATCGCGGATCTTGTAGTGCGATCGCATTATGGTTTTGGAAGTGCG
>CAZZZY010000193.1:0-9426 GCA_964658545.1 uncultured Acetobacteraceae bacterium
CAAAATTGGGAGAGGGGTTGGGGGTGAGGGTAAAACTCATACACTCAGCAGATTTTAGCTTAACTTGACACCAATGGGCACTGCCATGCCCTTACAGGTGTACCTTACCAGGTCGGAAATCGCTATATTGACGTACAGTTGTATATATTTTTACTTTTGAGTCTGGGGAGATTTTTCAATGCAGAGACGCAAATTAAGGAAGTGCAATGTCAAATTTTGATCTGGTTATTCAGCTATTTTTGCAACTCACAGTTATTTTAGCCACTTGTCGCATCGTCACGATTTTAGGACGGCGCTATCTTGGTCAAACCGATGTTGTTTGCGAAATGATTGCAGGCGTAATGCTAGGGCCATCCCTTTTGGGATTGATTGCACCGGATTTTCAGCAATGGCTGTTTCCTAAGCTTCCCATCATCATTGCTGTCGGACACAAAATACCCAATCCATCAATGTCAATTTTATATGCTATCAGCCAGATTGGGTTGGTAATTTATATGTTTTTAATTGGTTTAGAGTTCAACACCAAACTCTTAAAACATCATATCAAAAGTGCAAGTTTGCTATCGGCTGCCGGAATTATCACTCCTTTTATCTTAGGAGCGATCGCATCTTCTTGGTTTTATCACAATGGCGATTTCTTTCAAGCAAAGGTAACGCCATCGTCAGCCGCTTTGTATCTGGGTGCATCGATGACAATTACGGCATTTCCGATGTTAGCTCGCATTCTTTACGAACGCGGCCTTGCACAAACCCGCTTCGGCACTTTGGCTTTAGGTGCAGCATCGGTAGATGATGGAGTTGCTTGGTGTTTGCTGGCGATCGTACTTGCTAGCGTGAAAAACTCTTTGAGCATTGCTATATTAGCAATTGGTGGTGGCATTTGCTACGTGCTATTTGCGATTTTTCTTGGTCAACCTCTACTGAGAGTATTCGCACGCATGACAAAACGCGATGCAGGGGTGAATCGACAAACCTTAACTTTAATGTTGATAATTTTGATGTTTTGTGCATGGTTTACCGATGTCACAGGCATCTATGCAATATTCGGTGCTTTTGTGCTGGGAGCAGTGACACCACGCGGAGAATTCGCCCAACAAATTCGTCAATATACGGAGTTTTTAACTACTTCTTTTTTGTTACCGATATTTTTTGTCTTCTCTGGACTGAACACTCAAATTGGATTGGTAAACACACCTACTTTGTGGGGAATTACGCTCTTAATTATTGCGATCGCAATTCTTGGCAAAGGTGTTGCTTGTATGTTAGCTGCAAAATTAGCCGGTGAAAATTGGCGTGAATCTGCAACTATTGGCGCTCTGATGAATGCTCGTGGTTTGATGGAGTTAATCATCCTCAATATTGGTCTTGAGCAAGGTATAATTACCCCGACTTTATTCACTATCATGGTTATTATGGCAGTCATTACTACACTCATGGCATCACCATTAATTGCCTTTTTGTTACAAGGTACAAGCTATGATAAATCTTCCGCTTAAGCAAATTTAAATATAAAATTAATTGCCTAGTAATTGGGTAAAATTCCCTGTTTTGACTCTGGCTATAGCAATTAAATGAGTTACGAACAAAAAGATCCCCAACTTCTTGAAGAAGTCGTGGATCTGAGCCTATCGATAAAATTGGGTGTATCTAACAAGCTTGACATTTTCGGGTCATTTAAAGAATCATCTTAGAGAAACCAGATAGTTAGTTGTGAGGAAACCATGCACATAGTTATTCTCGTTCTGGTTGAAGTACTGATTATTATTGGACTTTCACGGCTAGTAGGGCTAGGATTCCGTTCCATTAAGCAACCTCTGGTAATTGGTGAAATTGTCGCCGGCATTATGCTCGGCCCATCGTTATTTGGTTTAGTTGCTCCCGATGTAGCAGTTACCTTGTTTCCACCAGAAACTATTCCTTTTCTAAATGTTTTGTCTCAGGTGGGACTAATATTTTTCATGTTTCTGATTGGGCTAGAACTAAATCCCAAATATCTTAGCGGACAATTAGAAGTAGCTATTTTAACTTCTCATATCAGCATTTTAGTACCGTTTTCATTAGGAACATTGCTAGCGGTGATTCTTTATCCCCTAGTTTCTAATGCAAGTGTATCTTTCACCACCTTCGCTTTGTTTTTAGGCGCGGCGATGTCGATTACTGCCTTCCCGGTGTTGGCGCGAATCATTACTGAAAACAATTTACAAGGAACACGTTTAGGAACGCTGGCGTTAACTTGTGCAGCCGTAGATGATGTGACAGCCTGGTGTCTGTTAGCAGTAGCGATCGCAGTAGCTAGAACTGGTGACTTTGCTGGTGCTATACCTACAATTATCGCCAGCATAGTCTACATCGGTTTGATGTTGACGGCGGGACGTTGGTTCCTGCAACGCCTTGCCAAACACTATCTCCGGGCGGGACGACTCAGCCAATTGCTGCTAGCTGGGATTTATATGGGTGTGGTTGCATCGGCACTGATCACCGAACTAATTGGTATTCACTTAATTTTTGGGGCATTCTTACTGGGAGCAGCCATGCCCAAAAATGAAGATTTAGTGCGGGAATTGGCAGTAAAAACCGAAGATTTTGTCCTGATATTCTTGCTGCCAATATTTTTTGCCTACAGTGGTTTAAAGACGCAGATTGGTTTGCTCAATCGTCCCGAATTGTGGCTTTTATGTGCGTTGATTTTAGGAGTGGCGATCGCAGGCAAATATGTTGGTACTTATGTAGCGGCTCGTGTGAGTGGCATTAATAAACGGGAAGCCTCGGCTCTGGGTTGGTTAATGAATACTCGCGGCTTGACTGAACTTATAGTGCTAAATATTGGTCTAGAGTTAGGGGTAATTTCTCCCTTAATATTTACCATGCTGGTAATTATGGCATTGGTAACTACATTCATGACCTCGCCACTGCTGGAATGGACATATCCGAAGAAGCTAATCAGGTTAGATGTCGTGGAACCGGAGTCGGAAGCAGAAACAGATATAAACACCTCTGCTGGACGGGAAACTTACCCTCGTCCTTTCCGAATTTTGGTGCCAGTGGCTAATCCAAGTACGCAAAAAGGTTTAGTACAGTTGGCAGTAACCTTGGCACAGCCTGCCGTCGGTATCGCTCTCAATTACCGATATCCTGCCATTGTTAACCCCCTTAGTCTGATTGAATTTGAAGAAGACTATGCCTTTGAAAGTACCCCAGTTGAAGCAGACCGATTAATCGCCCAACGCCGCCAGCAGCTAGAAGAATTGATTAATACTCTCGAACCGCCAGAAACTCGTTCTTGTGTGCATCCTATCGTTCGCATATCCAGCAATGTTGCCCGTGAAACAGCACAAATTGCCACATTAGAACAAGTTAATTTAATTCTTGTAGGCTGGCATCGCCCAGCTTTTAGTAGTAATCGTTTCGGTGGACGAGTCGGACAAATGCTTACCACTGCCCCAGTGGATGTAGCAGTGTTTGTAGATAAAGGCAAAGAGCAATTAGAAAGTTTATTGGTACCTTATTCTGGAAATATCCATGATGATTTAGCACTAATACTAGCTCTGAGACTGCTAATCAATCGTGAGACTTGTATGTTGCAGATATTACAGATAGTAGCAAATCATACTAAGGAAGAATTGAGTTATGAACTGAACACAATGATGGAGCAATTGCCCACCAGTGTACGCGATCGCATTGAAATCAAAATTATCGAAGCCCCAGAACCAGTCCAAGCCGTAATTCAAGCCTCAGAAAGTGTTGACCTCACGATTGCTGGCACCAGCCGCCCTTGGGGTATCGAGCGCCAAACCTTGGGAAGATATACAGATCAACTAGCTATGCAATGTCGTTCTTCCCTGCTGATTACCCGTCGCTACAGTCAAGTTACCGCTCATCTAGCCTCCATGCTTCCTGAGATTAGTAGTCAAGAGCCAACATTGAGGAGTTGAGATTATGAATCATTTCAACTTCAAATCTTTAGCTTTTTACGGAGTAACAATAGTTTCAGTGCTACTGTTGTTTAGATTTGTCAGCGTTTATGGGGAAAACAATCTCAAGGCTCCTCCCCCTCTTAACAGCCGTTATCGTCTAACCCTGTCAGAGAATTTGCCGAAGTGTGAAAAATCGGATACCCTAACATTAAACATTCAGCAGTCGGGTATTTACTTAAATGCCTCTGTATTACCGGCAAATGCTAAAGCCGATACTGACGAAAAGCACTCTCTGGCAGGCATCTTCAAAAATCGACACTTAAATTTATCTGGAAAAGTTGGTAGATCAATCCTTTGTAATATTCCTCGCCCCCAAAATGATCCTCTGAACTCAGTCACAATTCAAATGCAGCTTGTAGATAAAGGTAATATGACAGGTCAATTAACCATAAATGGCATCCCACAAACCCTGAAATTTACTGCTGTACCCGAAAAAGCTGAGGAAAAATCTCAGAAGTTTTGAAGAAGAATTCAGCTATTCTGAATGGGCTAAACCATAGCTATCCGCTAACAGGAGCAAAGCCGGAGACGTTTCCGTTGCTCCGGTCAGAATCAAGACGCTCGCGGACTCGCTGTTCCATAAATAAATTCTCGGCGTAAAACCATTTTCTTTGTTTTGCCTTTTAACTTTTAACTTTTTCTTTGTTCGGTAAGCGCATTATATGGGTTTTATGGAGGAGATAAAAAGAATGAATCAGGGACTAAAGACTAGACAATTTTGCCAATGGCGCAAGCAGCTATTTAACATCAGTCTACTAGGCTTTTGTGCAGCGATCGCCCTCGAAACTTGCACTACTGCTGCGACACCAGGAGCAAAGCTAGATAACTGGAGTTTTTCCCCAAAAACACAGCAACTTGAAATCACCCTCTCAGCAGCTACAACCCCTCATTATTTCTACTTAGCCCAACCCTCTCGGCTTGTCGTAGATTTACCGAATACCAAGTTGGGCAAAGTTTCCACGCAACAAAATTATTCTGGAGCAATCAAAAGTATTCGCGTTTCTCAGTTGAACGCAAATGACACACGCATTGTCTTAGATTTAGCACCAGGGATTCTTTTAAATCCCAAACAGGTACGACTGCAACCCGTTTCCCGAAAAAACTCTACTCGCTGGGTATTACGTCCGGTTATTTCTGGTAAAACTACTGCCGTAAAACCAGGAAACTACCCACCTTCACTCAAGAAACAATCTCAAACACCGTATAAGTACTCACAGCCGCCTAGTAACCTACCCGTAACTACTACTAATTTACAAGCTCCCTTACTCACCGTTCCGCCTATATCAAATGAACTGCCCTCAACAATTACTACTAACTCAGGACAGCCTATTGTCACTGTACCTCCCCTAGCTCCGAATACATCCTCTCAACAACCTGCTTTGATTCTTCCCCCTGCTTCTTTCCCAAATCAATCCGGTAACTTGAATAACGTTCCTCCTTCTGGTACGTCGGTATTTCCCGTTCCAACAATCCCTAATGTTCCCAATCCCCCTGTCATTGAGTTTGGTCAACCTTTACCCAAAACCCAATTTAAATAGGGCATTGGGCATTGGGCATGGGGCATTGTTATTCTTCTTTGGCCCCTCCGCCCCTCCGCTCCTCTGCTCCCCTGTCTCTTCTCTCCACCCTATTTAATAAAACTTCAAATAGGTTTATTATCCTTTAAAATCTGTTGCAGAAATTTAGGTAAGATATATGGCTGATATTGTCGATATTGCTGTTACATCTGAATCTTTCAAAACACTAGTAGCGGCTGTACAAGCTGCTGGTTTAGTAGAAACATTAAAAAGTCCTGGCCCGTTCACTGTCTTTGCACCGAATGACGATGCTTTTGCTAAATTACCACCGGGAACTATCCAAACTCTGTTACAGAATATTCCGCAGCTAACGCGGATTTTAAAATATCATGTCGTTCCAGGAAAGCTACTACAGGCTGATTTAGCAGAACTCGGCACGGTTAATTCTGTGGAAGGTTCATCAATTAAAATTCATTCTTCAGATAGTTTTGAAGTTAAAAATGCGACAGTTTTAGCAGCAGATATCGAAGCTGATAATGGTGTGGTACACGTTATCGATACCGTGATTTTACCGGGTTAATTCAGCTAGGGTGGGCCTTTCCCACCCGACTAATCCAAAATCTTTATAATTAACTAACTATTGAGTAGTATCAAAACGCAACTCAATAGTTTAATTTATGTTATATTTGGCAATGTGATTACTCACTCATCTGTTAATGTAGATTTCGTTATTTTAAAATACATTAAATTAAATTCTTAAAAAGCTAACATTTATCCCAACAAAATTAATGCTCGATTTTAACACCTTAGTAGAATTCTCTCGTGGTAACTGCATAGGTATCTGTGCATTTCTCGTACCAGCGAACTTACTTGTCACAATTTTAACGATGAGCTTAGTTGCATTACGTCGCCCATCCTATCAAGTGTGGCAATCTGCTGGAATTGCCGGGTTTTTCGCTTCTGTAATGATCCTGCACGTATATACTTGGTTCCTGATCGGTGTGGTGATGGCTCCTACTTATATCTTGCTGTGGCTAGCAATCACTTGTCTGGTGACTAATTTGGGAGCAATTCTTTATCAAAGACGCTACAGTAATAGCCCTAGTCTTTCCAACAACGTCTGAAATCTAGACTTCTCCATTCTCCTTAGCCACTGGCTGCCAATCTGCGATCAAGCTTGGATTGCCTACATTCCAGCAACCTTTAGCTGTATACGATCCCGCCGAGGGTTATAAAGTCATATTTACTTGTTCAAGTTATGAAGAGGCTCAACTCTGGTTATTAGAAGATGAATATGAGCCAATTGAAGGGCGCATTTCTGCATCTGCATAATCAGCAGCCCAAAACCTTGCTGTATGGGATAGCTGGTTCAAAATTAACATTGACAAGCCATAGAACGCTCTCATGCTAAAGTTCAACTAAGCTGCAATTGGTGCTAGCTTTAATCCTGCTTTTCCTTAACTTGTCACGAATCCTCTACGTTAGTGAGTGGATTGATTAAGTTTCTCGATCAATTTTCTGCACTTCTTCTTCAGATAGTTTCACATTGATAGCTTGTACTGAGTCTTCAATACTAGAAATTTTGCTAGCACCAGGAATTGGCAAAATAGCGGGCGACTTGGAACGCAACCACGCTAGAACGATATTATACACTGACACGCCTTTTTCTTTGGCTAACTTAGCGATCGCAAGAATATCCTGCAAATCCTGGTGGCGACGCCTACCACCAAAGGGACTCCAAGGCAAAAACGTCAATCCTTGCTGTTCGCAATACTTCAACACCCCATCATTTTCTGGCTGGCGTTGCCAAGGGCTATATTGATTCTGTACTGAGACAATATCCACCACATCCCGCGCCCGCTTAATTTGTTCAACGGAAAAGTTAGAAACTCCCACAAACCGAATCAAACCTGCTTCCACTGCTTCTTTCACTGGCGCAAGAGATTCTTCAATGGTGTAATGAGGATCGGGAGAATGGTATTGCCAAATATCGATGGGTTTAGCACCACCTAAAGCCTCAAAACTGACTCGAATTGTTTGGCGCAAATGTTCTGGGTTGCCGTTACTTGTCCAGTTTCCATCGGGACGCATTAAACCGCCTTTAGTTGCCACAATTACTTGGCTAACATCGCCTTTGTAACTAGTAAGTGCCTTGTGAATTAGTTGCTCGTTGTGGTGTTTTTCTGACTCATCTTTGCAGTAAGAGTCGGCAGTGTCAATAAATGTAATACCCAAATCCAAAGCCCGATGAATAACTTGGATTGATTGGGATTCAGGAGGGCGATTAGAGATTGACATGGGCATACCACCCAAACCGATCGCACTCACAAATATACCAGTTTTTCCTAGTTGTTTGGTTTCCATGCTTCTAGCTATATCTTTCTGCCCCAATTATCTATCACTTAGTCAAAGCTTTTTAAGCGATTCATCAAAAATCCTCCCTAGTAGTTAGACTTGGAGATCAGAGATTGGTTAAAATTGCACGACAAGAGTGAGGGTTGGCAGCTTGCGAGAGAGACTTAACGGGAAAAGTCAGATACCCAATGCCCAATGCCCAATACCCAATTAATAATCAATTTCTTTCCACCCATGCATTGATGCTATGCCTTTTGTAACCCATTCGATCACAATTGGGTGAGCTTCTGATATCAAGATGCTAGGATAAACTGCTGCACCCCATTCGGGATGAATTAACACACGGCATTGATTTTTAATCACTGGATAGTTAAGTAAAGCCTTGACAACTGCTGTGTCGTCGTGGGGAATTGCTCCGGGATGAGACAGTAAAGGATAGCCTGTACGAGGGTCGATTAGGTCTGTTAAATAGCCGCGATCGCGCAGATTAAATGCCAAATCGCAGCCAAATCGCATAAACTTTTCTCGTAGGCGTTCTTTCTCTGACTCTACTTCTGCTGTCTTTTTGACTAATTGATAACGCGATTGCTGTAAGACAATCACTACTCGTAAAAATGGCTGCCGTTTCCAATCTGGTAATATCCGTTCGCAGTTGGCACAGATATATTGACTGGGAGCATGAATTGAAATTTGAACCGCTTGTCCCGTTTCGCCAACTAAATTAATGGGATAGGCTTGCTCCGAAGTGTAAACTTTGGGATAGTTCACTAAATTGATTCGGCTTATGCAAATTTTTTAATTTAATCTCCGGTATAGATGATAGCTCTTAAAAGTTCAGAAAAATCATCATTTTCCTATAATATGTTACTTTTTTTAGAAGCAGTTGCTAATAATTTGAAAGTTTTAATCCCAATTTTATCGTTTATTAACGTGTTCTCATGGGATTTGCTGCGATCGCTGTAAGCATTGGCATGGATGTAGCGTGTGGTAGACAAGCGATCGCTTCTGAAATATCTTCGCTCAAAATCCCCAAAAACGACCTCCATCTCAGACGATTTGCAGTCAAAACCAAAATAGTCTAACTGTCAGCGAAGCTCGATTAAACAGGCATCTGGTGAAGCAAAGCGCATCGAAGTTTCGCCCAAAGGTGAGCAGAAAAGATAAAGGTAATCTTGTCTGCTGGGAAAAAATTAAGCTTTTAACGAACTTTGGGGGTTTAAGTAAAGAGCTTCTATAGGAATCCGATTTGATTATTGAACAAAATTAGGTATTTGTGGGTGCGTTACGCGAAATGCTAACGCACCATTCTTAAGGGTTTGGTGCGTTACGCTGTCGCTAACACACCCTACGTATATTTTCACAAATAAAATATGAGTCCTAATATCAAGCAGCGCGTTTTGTATCGGGGTCTGTCTTGCAAAGTTGCTCCTCTTGGGGAGACCCCAAGACCGCACTTTGCGCTAAATCCCCGTTACAAAACGTAATTGCTCTCTTCTCTACGAGACGCTCCGCGAACGTAGCGGTAGCGAGTCCGCGTTCGCTTTTAGCGTCTCGTAGAGAGCGTCATTGCGTTAGCGAAG
>CAZZZY010000194.1:0-9387 GCA_964658545.1 uncultured Acetobacteraceae bacterium
TTATTAGTCCTTTGCCTTCACAAATGGCAAAGGACTAATGACTAATAACTAATTTGCAGCGTTACCGATGCTTCTACTTGTTGTTCGCCACCAATTACAGGGGTGGAAGTATCAGCTACCTTGGCAGCCTCAGCCCTTAAAAACATGGGTGGTGGAGGCGCACTAGCATTATTAACTTGAATGCTGACTATTTCTTTGGATTTGAAACCCAAGGCACTGAAAACGGCATCAGCTTGCTGCTGGGCATCTTGAGTGGCTTCTTTTAATGCTTGTTTTTGAGCAGATGCGATCGCTTCATCATTTGCAACAAAACTAATACCATTAATTTGTGTTGCACCCGCTTTCACTGCATCATCCAATAATGTACCAGCTTTCTCGGTGGGAATGCGAAAACTCACGGTGTTATTGGCAGCATAACCTGTAATCTGCTGCACATTATTGGTGTAGCTGTAAACTGGATTCAGCCGGATACCAGTAGTTTGTAATTTTTCGACATTTTGGCTCTTGAGGAACGCAACTACAGCCGATGATCTGCGGGCGGCTTCTTGCTGTACCTCCTGTGCTGTTTTCCCCTGAATCTCTACTCCTAAACTTACTTGCGCCAGAGTTGTAGGAATTGTTTCCACTCCGCGACCACTGACACTAAGGGTTCGCCACAATTTATCTTTTTCTTGTGCCAACGCAGGCAGTGTCAAAGTTGTACATAAAAGCAAAGCTAAAGGCAGTATTTTCCACAAGTTTTCCGATGGAAACTGAGAACCGGGTAAGGCGGCTCTAGTCATAATATTTGCACTCCTCAAAGTATCCACAGATGTTTTTAACAAGCGTATGTAGCAATCTTCTGGTGGCTCCACAAGTTTTTCACAACTCAGGTGCGATCGCTAGATACGATTTGGATGTTCTTACTTTGACACTGCCATAGTCAAAAGCTGATATGGTTACATTTTTTGAAACTAAAAAAATTACACTAGCTTTTTTGGAGATTTTGTGATGGCGTATTGGCTGCTAAAAACTGAACCGGAAAATTATTCCTACTTCGATTTGGAACGGGACGGCAGTACGATTTGGGATGGAATCAATAATGCCCTAGCCCTGAAACATTTACGTACCATGACTATTGGGGACTTGGCGTTGATCTATCACACAGGTAAAGAACGGCAAGTCATAGGTATAGCAGAAATAGTTAGTCAACCTTATATCGATCCAGCACTCAATGACACTAAACGGGCAGTTGTAGATGTGCGGGCATTACGAAGAGTACAGCAACCCCTCACTCTAGCCCAAATCAAACAAGATGATAAATTCACAGGTTTTGACTTACTGCGACTTCCTAGACTCTCTGTAGTCCCAGTTTCTGAAGTCTACTGGCAGCGCTTGATTGAGTTGACCAACAAAGACTCATGATACAAGCCCCTAAATTTATTTATTTTGAATTTTGAATTTTGAGGCACAAGTTAAGTTTTTGAAGCTGCCAATAGCGTCTCCACAGATGGATGTTTTTGAGAAACGCGTCAGAATCAAAGAGAAGGATTTTCACAGAACCCATGCATTTGTTAGATCCAATCAGCTTCTCTTTTTCTCTGCTGGCTACCGCAACACAAGCCGCAGACAGTTCAATGGTAGTCGAAGCAGTGCTACTAAGCTTAGTAGTTATTTATCTCGCCAGCAAAGTTGGTGGCGAGTTATCAAACCAAGTGGGTTTACCGCCGGTCTTAGGGGAACTTGTAGGTGGTGTGGTAGTGGGCATCTCTGTTTTCCACCTTTTAGTGTTTCCAGAAGGCGGCACAGACAGTTCTAACTCTTTGATCATGTCTTTCCTTCAAATGACTGCTGGTTTAACTCCTGAAGCCACTCCAGCCGTGTTTGCAGCGCAGTCTGAGGTCATTTCCGTTTTGGCAGAATTGGGTGTGATCATCCTGCTGTTTGAAATTGGCTTGGAGTCGAACCTAAAAGATTTAATGGCAGTTGGTATGCAAGCTACCGTTGTCGCAGTAGTGGGGGTAGCAGTACCCTTTGCTGCTGGTACGGTGGGACTGATGACTTTGTTTGGTATCGATGCTGTACCCGCAATTTTTGCCGGAGCAGCTTTGACTGCCACCAGTATTGGAATGACTTCTAAGGTACTGTCAGAATTGGGGCGACTCAATTCTAAAGAAGGGCAGATTATTTTGGGTGCTGCCGTAATTGACGATGTATTAGGAATCATCGTTTTAGCGGTAGTTGCCAGCCTAGCTAAAGATGGCGTGGTGGATGTCAGCAAAGTCATTTACCTAATTATCAGCGCCACTGGTTTTATTTTGGGAGCAATCCTACTAGGTAATGTTTTCAATAAATCCTTTGTAGCGATCGCTGATCAACTCAAAACCCGTGGTGGACTGGTCATACCAGCATTGATCTTCGCCTTTGCTATGGCATACCTTGCCGCCGTCATCCATTTAGAAGCAATTTTGGGAGCTTTTGCGGCGGGTTTAGTTCTGGAAGAGACAGATAAGCGCAAAGAACTGCAAACCCAAGTCTTTCCCATTGCTGATATCTTAGTGCCAATTTTCTTTGTGACTGTTGGGGCAAAAACTGATTTGGGAGTTTTAAACCCAGCAATTCCCGACAATCGGGAAGGTCTAATTATGGCAACCTTCCTGATTACAGTAGCCATTCTCGGTAAAGTGATCACAGGCTTAAGCGTGTTTGGTCAACCAGAAATCAACCGTTTAGCGATCGGTGTGGGGATGATTCCCAGAGGGGAAGTTGGCTTGGTGTTTGCTGGTGTCGGCGCAGCCAGTGGCGTTCTCTCGAAACCATTAGGGGCGGCAATTATCATGATGGTTATCTTGACAACCTTTTTAGCTCCTCCTTTGTTACGGTTTGTATTTCCAGATGATTCCAAAATTGGGGATGCAGACTCAGAGCAACTGATTTTAGAAGGTTCCTCGGCGACTCCGTTAGTGCCAGCATCAAATGATAGTGGCAATTTGGAAGTCACTCCCGAATCTGGCGATCGCTAATTAAAGTTTTGGGTAAATTCTGACTGAGTTCTGAGTAATTTTTGCTCAGAACTCATGACTTTGAATTCAGTACTATCACCGGGCTTTGAAGATTTGGCGATTATCCAGTGGAAACTTCTCTCCCCAAATTTCCGTCCCATCTAATTGTAGAATAATCGTCTGTTTATAATTTCTACCAGCATTTCGGAATGTTATTTATTTCTAGTCTCCCTTAGCTTGTGGGGCTTTATCTGAATATTTTTCAGGTATTTGGGGAGTAACACCCATAAATCTTGCTAAATCATCTGACAGTTATGGGAATTATTTATTTAGTGCATTGATGGCAAAAAACAAAAAACAGTTATCAGTGAACGGTTATCAGTTATTAGTTTTCTAGCTTCCTTGGGAGTCAGAATTCCTACCTATAAAGGTGGAAGATTTTATCTTGGGGTTTTGAGCCAATATGAAACTTGATAACTGATTTAAGCGCGTCTTTATTCCAGCTTAAAAATCAAACAAGACATCAAAGGTCAAGTTTAAGTGGTGACAGTGTGATGATTTACCAACAAGTTGAGATATTGACGACTCCCATGAACTTGAATTAGGAGAAAGGACTGTGAAATTACACTGGTTACTACCCAGCACTATTGGAACTATCTTCATGGTATCGTCGCCAGCAATGGCTGCGAGACTTGAATCTTGGCGCTTTGATGCCAATCAAAACAGGCTGGAAATTAATACTGTAGGAGCAGTTCAACCCCAGGCACAACTAATTTTTAATCCGACTCGGCTGGTAATTGATTTGCCAGGAACTACATTTGGTCGTCCGCAGCTAACCCAACAGGTGGGCGGTGGAATTCGCTCAATCCGGGTTGGGCAGTTTGATGCAGAAACAACGCGCATAGTCGTTGAAGTGAATCCTGGTTATACTTTAGACCCCAAACGAGTCCAATTTGTTGGGACAACTGGCAATCGCTGGACGGTGCAATTACCTAGACCAGAAGTTGATAGAGTAGCTTCATCTCCCAGAAGTGCTTACAGTGTAGTTACCCCAGACTCTGAGCCTCAACCTAGTATTTCGAGGGTTGCCACTACTACGCAAGGAGCGACTAAAATTGAGAACTTACAAGTCACAGGCGATGGGTTGTTCATCCGTACCAGTGGTGGTAATCCTCCGATTCAGGTCATTCGGAGCCGCGATCGCGCTACCATCTTCATGGATATCTCTGATGCATCTTTATCACCACGTCTGGCACAACAGAATAATATACCCGTTAACAAACATGGTATTAGCCGGATTGAATTCACCCGACTACAAAGCCAACCTCCTGGTGTCCGCCTGACTTTGCGGGTGGATAAAAATAGCCCAGACTGGCAAGTAACTAATAGTAATAGCGGTGGTTTGGTGGTTTTGCCTAGTCGCGTTGTCAAATTGCCTGGAAGTAATAATTCGGACAATCAGACAGATGCCATTTCCTTTCCCAGCCGACCATCTGCCAACAACTCGCCAGCGACAATTGAGTCTGTGCAACTGGCTAATAATGGGACACAACTGCTCATTAGAACCGACCAAACTGTATCTGCTACGACAACCTGGGATAGAGCTTCCGGTGTGTTCCGTGTCACAATTACCAATGCTAAGTTAGCTTCCAGAGTTACAGGCCCTACTTTTGGTGCCAATAGCCCCATTCTTCGGATCCGGCTGCAACCCCAAGCATCCAACACAGTAGTTGTTTTAGTTCAACCAGCAGCCGGAGTAGAACTTGGACAACCCAGGCAAATTGGCGACCAGCTTTTGGCTCTACCAATACAAGGTTCTCGGCGAGTTGTCACCTTTCCCGGAAAACCTCACTTTGCTTTACCTGGGCTACCACCCCCAAACCGCGGGTCATTCCCAGACCCAAACAATCCCAATCCACAACCCCAGTTTCAACCACAGCGCCGAGTTACCAATGGACGAGTGGTAGTCATTATTGACCCTGGGCATGGTGGCAAAGATTCTGGAGCTATTGGCATTGGGGGAGCACGCGAAAAGGATGTGATCTTGCCTATTGGTAAAAGGTTAGCACAGATTTTGCAGCAACATGGTGTACAAGTGATTATGACTAGGGATTCTGACTATTTTGTTACCCTTCCGGGACGAGTGCAATTAGCAGAGCGAGCTAATGCTGACGTGTTTGTGAGCATCCACGCTAATTCCGCAGGTGGGAGTCGTCCTGATGTTAATGGTTTGGAAGTCTATTATTACGACAGTGGTCTGGAGCTAGCTCGCGTTGTCCGCAGTAGTATTCTCCAAAATATCAGTACTCTCAAAGACAGGGGAGTAAGACGGGCCAGATTTTATGTCCTCAGAAAAAGTTCTATGCCGTCCATTCTGGTGGAAACGGGTTATATGACTGGTCGAGAGGATATGGCTAGGCTCAGAACCTCAGCTTACCAAAATCAAATGGCAGAAGCGATCGCTCGTGGCGTTCTTCAGTATCTAAAGAGAAGATAAGTAATTTAGTCGAAATTATTGAGTAAATACATCTAATCCTTAGCATTTTTATCCAATTTAGTAGTAAAACAATTTAAGTATTCTTGCGGCGGGACAGGAGTAGCTTGTTTGTTATTGTCATCTGATGCTTTGCCAGTCCAATTTATCTGAGCTAATGGCATGGCAAAATCATAAGAGCGTGCTATATTTTACGCCATTAGCTGTGTCTTAATAACAGCGCAAAACTCAAGGTACGCAGTGATGGTGTGAGGATTTGCCAATATGTTGAGATGTTGACGGCTCCCATGAATTTGAATCAGGAGAAAGGACTGTGAAATTACACTGGTTACTATCCAGTACTATTGGAACTATCTTCATGCTATCGTCGCCAGCAATGGCTGCGAAACTTGAATCTTGGCGTTTTGATGCCAATCAAAACAAGCTGGAAATTAATACATTAGGGAATGTTCAACCCCAAGCACAATTAATTTTTAATCCCACTCGTTTGGTAATTGATTTGCCAGGAACCACTTTTGGCCGTCCGCAATTAACCCAACAGGTGGGCGGTAAAATTCGCGCTATTCGGGTTGGGCAATTTGACGAACAGACAACGCGTATAGTCGTTGAACTGACTCCTGGTTATACTTTAGACCCCAAAGGAGTACAATTTGTTGGCAGAACTGGCGAATCTCCTGCGGAGACACTTCGTGAACGCTGGATGGTGCAATTACCTACGCCAGAAGCCGAAAATGTCCCCTCAAGAAATACTGCGAGGCAACAAGAACAAGCTATAGCCACGGAAACTTCACCGAGAACATCTCCACCAGTGTTCCCCCAAAGGGATATTTATAATGTGGTGAGAACTGACTCTGTGAATCCATCTAGAAACGGAATGCTTGTCGCCAGGGTTACTCAAATTGAGAACTTACAAGTCACAGGCGATGGTTTTTTCGTCCGTACCAATGGTGGTAATCCTCAGATTCAGGTAAATCGTAGCAACGATCAGAGGGCAATTAACATCGATATTACTGGTGCTACTTTATCACCAAGTCTCAAGCAGCGCGATTTGTCAATTAATCGCTATGGTGTCAGCAGCATTCAGTTCAGTCAACTGCAAACCAGCCCATCTGTAGTTCGCCTGACTTTACAGGTGGACGAAAATAGTCCAAATTGGCGAGCAATTACTAGCAGTGTTGGTGGTTTTGTGGTTCTGCCCAGTCGTAACGTTGCCCAGTTGCCCCCACCTCGCCCCATACCATCTAGTACAGCGACAATTGAGTCTGTGCAACTGGGTGGTAATGGCACACAACTGCTGATTAGAGCCGACCAAGCTGTATCTGCTACAGGAGGTTGGGATAGAAGCTCTGGTCTATTCCGCATCACTATCAATAATGCTCGGTTAGCTCCCAAAGTCACAGGCCCGACTTTTAATGCTAATAGCCCTATCCTGCGAATCCGCCTGCAACCACAAGAATTTAATACTGTTGTCGTCTTAGTGCAACCAGCAGCCGGAGTGCAAATTGGGGAACTCAATCAAGTTGGCGACGAGCTTTTAGCTCTAGAATTACAACGCTCTCGTAGCGTCACACCACCCAGTGCTTTACCTGGGCTACCATCGCCAAACCAAGGTCAATTCCCAAACCCCACAGATACTCCTCGTCCTATATCTCAGTCACGGCCGCATCCCTCGGTTCCCAGAGGGAAATTGCTAGTAGTCCTTGACCCCGGACATGGTGGAAAAGACTCAGGTGCGCCTGGTCTAGGCGGATTGTTAGAGAAGGATGTAGTCCTGCCTATTGGTAGAAGAGTAGCAGCAATTTTAGAACAAAATGGCGTACAAGCTGTACTAACGCGGGATGCTGACTTTTTCGTAGAACTTCAGGGACGGGTAGATATAGCCAAGCGAGTGAATGCGACTGTGTTTGTCAGCATTCACGCTAATTCTGTTGATAATCGCCCTGATGTCAATGGGTTAGAAGTATATTATTACGATAGCGGTTATACTCTGGCTGAAGTAGTTCGGAATACCATCCTTCAGAGCATCGGTACCATCAAAGACCGGGGAACGCGCAAAGCCAGATTCTACGTTCTCAGGAAAAGCTCTATGCCCTCGATTTTAGTAGAAACAGGTTATATGACTGGTCGAGAAGATAACCCCAGATTGGGATCAGCAGAGTATCAAAATCGGATGGCAGAAGCGATCGCTCGTGGCATCCTAAAATACTTACAGCGTTAATACAGTACAAATTACTATTAAAAGGTGGTATTTAGACTCCTTTGGTGTACAGAATTTAGTGGTAAATTAGCCAATTGTCTGCTAAATTCTGTATTTTAAATCCCAAAACCTAATTAATATCTGCCTGTGTATTCATCTTTGATCTTTGATGCGAATCTTGGCGATTTTTCTGCTCAAGAACCCCAATGTGCCCCAATTGGCATTTTTGACAGTGGTGTGGGTGGACTAACGGTACTGCGACAGCTATATCGACAACTCCCCAATGAATCAATTGTTTACTTTGGGGATACAGCTCGACTTCCTTATGGAATTCGTTCACAAGCGGAAATTTTACGATTTACACGTGAAATTATTACCTGGCTACAACAACAGCAGGTGAAAATGGTAATTATGGCTTGTAACACCAGTTCTGCCCTAGCCCTAGAAACTGTGCGTCAAGAATTCAACATACCCATTTTGGGAGTAATCCTACCAGGTGCAAAAGCTGCGGTGCAGCAAGGAAAGCGAATTGGTGTAATTGCTACTCCAGCTACAGCTAAGAGTAATGCTTATAAACAGGCCATACTCGAAATCGCTCCTGATGTCCAAGTCTGGCAAGTTGGATGTCCAGAGTTTGTGCCACTCATCGAGCAAAACCGAATTCACGACCCCTACACTGCTGAAGTAGCACGAGCCTATCTAGAGCCTTTACTAGAGCAGGAAATTGACACCTTAGTTCACGGTTGTACCCATTATCCCCACCTTACACCAGTATTGCGATCTCTCCTCCCCTCTCAAATCAAGCTAGTTGACCCAGCTGTTCATGTCGTAGCAGCTTGTTTCCAGGAGTTAGATTTGTTGGGCTTAAGAAATACTCACCTCCCCTTACCAACTCGCTTCGCCGTTAGCGGTTGTCCACAACAGTTTTCCCAGTCAGGAGTGCAGTGGCTAGGCTATACCCCAATGGTTGAAGAAGTTTGCTTCACTGATACCGCTATTTCTCAACTCCAATAAAACTATGTAAAGCAAACGAGAAGTTAAACCTCGTCTACCTTGAAAACCGTAGTTTTTTTGTCATGAGGGTAAGCTAATCGTCATTCATTTTTCCTGAATGATTCGCTTGTAGTAAGGGCTACTCTACGGGTTCCGTCCTGCGGTACAGCCCTGCTTTTATCTTAAGCTCATATTGTCTATCTAACTCAGTTATTCTTGATCCTTTTGCGGGTAGTGGAACTGTTTTGCTAGAGGCTGGCATTCTCGCCTTTGAGTCACATGGTTTTGAAATTAACCCAGCAGCCTACATTCTTAGCAAAACGTATGAATTTATAAATAATTATCAAAGAAAGGAGATTATCAAAATAATTAGGACTCTAATAGATAGGGAATTTCCCTTGAGAGCTTTTGAAAATGGTAGCCAAGTACCAGATTTGGCAGAGAAGTTAAGAATGCTCAGGAATGAGTTAGATGAGGAGGCAACAAGAATATTCGATGCTTTGATCATCCTTCTTGATGTTGCAAATAATAAAATTACTAATGAATTGATACAGTCTAAATTTACCGCTTTAGCAAGTTTAATTGAAAAGCTTCCTTGCTCCGAGAAGAAAATTAGAGTAGGTCTGTCTGATGCTCGTTCTCTTCCATTGAAAAACGATCAGATAGATTTCAATACTGCTCGGTTAAGAAAAAATTGGGCGTTATATAAAAAAAGTATTGTT
>CAZZZY010000195.1:0-9378 GCA_964658545.1 uncultured Acetobacteraceae bacterium
TAGGCATCACCCTGCCAAAAAAGGTTTTTTGTACGCTAAGACAATTTCAAGTGTCTGAAACGACGATTTTTCGTTCAAACTTGATCAAAACTAGCAGCATAACCATAGTTATTTCACAAAAATGATACGAGAAAGCACGTTTTTAAAAGCTTGCCCAATTTGGGTTTCAGCTTTAGCGTACAAATTATCTCTTTTGGCACGGTGATGCCATCATGGACATATAAATGAAGCGATCGCTTCATCCCGGATTTCTCACCGATGCTCAAAGCCTGTGCTTTTGAGCTTTTGAGCAGGTTCGCTAGGGGGAGCAGAGGAGAGTTATTGTACAAGTTCTTTC
Source organism: uncultured Acetobacteraceae bacterium (assembly GCA_964658545.1). GTDB lineage: Bacteria > Cyanobacteriota > Cyanobacteriia > Cyanobacteriales > Nostocaceae > Nostoc. The sequence goes on from CAZZZY010000195.1 coordinate 338, forward strand.
CCCTCTGCCCCTCTGCCCCTTCCCTCAAGCTAGTGAGAAATGCGGGAGTATTCAATATAAGCGCTCTCCTTTCCCCCACAAACACTTTCATTTTATTTTAAAAAAATATGGATATGACACGTTTTGATATTACTAAAAACCAGAAAACCCCCGAACAATGGAGTGCGCTAGCTTTTAAACATACCACTGAAAACAACATTCAGTGGAATATTGCTCTTGGGTTGATTGTGGCGGCAGTTGCAGCAAGTGCCACATCTCCTTTGACTGGGGCGCTCATTGCCGGATGGACATTATATAGTAGTTTTAAAAAAGCCAAAGAAATTCAACGCAATCAAGCAGCGATTAGAGAATATGGCTGTATTGCTCATATTCTCGACGGTGATGATTTTCGGGCATATATACAGCAAGTGGGTAAGGATGATATAGAGCGAGAGTTGCACTTTGCCAGCAGTCAAGAGTACGCTTTTTCAAATGCAGCAATCGATTATATTGAGGATGCATCACACTCTAGTCAATCATTAAATCAACCATTCTTCTCGCTAACTTCTTCTAATTCCCTGCAACAATCCACGTTCCTCTCACAACAATCTAATTCGCATTCTACTGAATTCGCAACTACTAATACTTCATCTTCAGTTCACAATCCCACACACATTATAGATATAGTTCGAGAAATTGCCTCACCTATTCGTAACTGCATCATTTTTGGAATTGGTGGAAGTGGCAAAGGAATGCTGGTTGCTAATGCCCTACGTCGAATCAAAGCCGAAAAGCCAAACCGCAAAATCTTTTATATTGACCCCAAAAATGAACCATCTGAATATGGTTACACAGAGGGCGTGGTTGACGTTGTTCGGCGTAAAAAATGCAAAAATGAACCCCCAGAAAACATTTGTAAATGGATGGATGAGGTACTTGATGGAACTAACGAATCAATCGGTTACATCGAATGGGCTAATAATCAAGAAGAATGTTTATTAGTTATTGACGAAGGTTCCACCCTTGGAGATGCGGCTAAAAAATGTCGAAACGAGCGCATTGGCACATTGATTTTACATATTTCTTCACTTGGTGGTTCTAGCAAGGAGAATGTTTGGCTACTTGCTCAGTCTCCTTATGTTGGGCCACTAGGATTAAATTTATCAGCTACTAGCCAAATTACTGCGGTCGCCATCATTTCTGACAAGAATACTAACGTTTTAAAACAGTGGAAAAAGTCACCGATTCTCGAAATGATTGATTTAGTGCAAATAAACACTTTAATTAAAGCCTCTCCCTGCAACCGCGCTGTGTTCTTTGGGGGGAATTCCACATGGGGCGCAATGCCAGAACTACCGAATTACTCAGACATCGACAGGGACAATGATAAGCCAACAGGAGATTCGTTATCAACCCAAGAACGACAACAGTTGAGAACAGCTACAGCCATACAAAGAAGTCCTTCTCAACAGATGATTGATAAATTGGAGCGGACACGGCATTCTACTTTAGAAGATTTTATCGTCAAAGAATTGGGACAAAATGACCGTGCTGATGAATTAAAAACAGCAATTGTTACACTTATACGCCAAACTGACCATCAAGGATTAATTTACAAATTTAAAATTGATGTTTGATTGGAGATTTTATTCACTTCTGCCTTGAATCTCATTAATTATTGAACCAATTAGACTTACATAATGCGTAAATCCTTAACTTCATTTGAATATGCTAGGAACTGGTCAATAACTTGCCGTCGTGTCTATCGTCTTCAAAGCCGTTGCACTAATAATCCCTGGCATGGCAAAGCTACGATAGTACATCATCTACATTATCGGCGATCACTCCTGCGTCGGATTTTGGGAATGTTTTTACTGCATTTCCCCCACACTTCTGTCTCTGGTTACGAAATTCCCGGTTGGGATTGCGTAGGAGTATGCTCCCGTTGCCATGAAAATTACTACGGTAGAAGTACCAGCCGCACTTCAGTTCACTACCATCAAGTCTGGGTACAAAAAGGTGGATTAAATAATCATCAAACTTGGATTAAGGCTACATCTCTACGAATTAAATTTTGCTTTCTGGCGTTAGCCCGTATTTAATCAATTTTGGAGAAATTTTTCTTATGTCAGACCTATCAATTTTTGTGTTTGAGTCTCAACAAGTCCGATTCGTTGGTACAGCAATGGAACCAGAATGGATTGCTGCGGATGTCTGTGCGATTCTTGAAATCCAAAATGTCTCACAAGCTTTAACTTCTTTCGTCCCAAAGCTCTCGGATATGGGTAAGTAGTTGCTATCAGCTAAGACTTTCGCAGTTCCCCACATCCTCAATGCTTTTAAAGTCCCTATTCATTAGCTCTTTGTTCACTAGCTCGATCAACTCGCTGCCACAGTTCACGGTCTTCTCGATAAATAGCCAACGCTGCAATCGCATCTTTTGCATCAATATCTTTTCCTTGAGCCACTAGTGAAATCAGGTAATCTATTGCTTTATCTTGTCGCAACATCCCTATTGCTAGTAACAATGTGCGACGAAGTTCTACGTTTCTTGTTTGCTGCCAGCAATTTCTGAGAAGATCAAATGCTTCCTCTAATCGTGATTCACCCAATGTCAATGCTGCTAACTCACAGATTTGCTCCTTTGGGTCAAAAAGAAAACCAGCAACCATTGCAAGTGAATCAGTTGGAGCTAGTTGTAACAAAGCACTGAAGCACTCCGAAATCACCTGTGGTGCTTGATCACCTATGCGGGTTTTTAAACGAAGTAAAGGTACACCTTGGGGATTTCCTGTGTAGGCGATCGCCTTTGCAGCAGCAGTTCTTGCTTCTGGTTTGGGGTCAGCTAGTAGATCGGCTAATTCGTTCATTACGTCTGAGTAGTTCATTCTCACCAGACCTAAAGCACATATACCCCGAAGATGGGCAGCAGTATCTTCAACTCCTCCCCATACTGGCTCCATCTGAATATGTCGAATCCCTTGCAGAAAAAGGTTTTCATCGCTGTATTCTAAGTGATACAGTGTTTGTGCTATCTCTTTCTTGGCAAGACAATTTTGGTCTACTTGTGCGGGTTTGACCATCATTCGAGCAAAAGCTTCTACAAGATCGCCAACCAACTCAGTAATAGTAGATTCGCCTACTATCTTGGCTGCTTGGGCAACAGCTATAGAATATTTACTCTTAAGACCTTGGCGTAAAATTATTATCCCTTCTTCACTTGTCGGATGCTCTCTAATTTGGGCAAGAATAGATAAAATTTCTTCTAGTTTTTGCGATTTTGGCATATATCATCCCATAACTAGGCGCTCTGTTTTGAACTTAAAGCATTTACCATGAAAGTAGGGAATTAGAATTTGTGGCTAAAGTCATGGTCAGAACCATGACTTTTTTCATGATTGATTGTGTCAGATATTTCTACAATAGTTGTATCTTATCAGATTGATATTGAGATTTTAAACCTCAAGTCTTATGTCGAAACACAAACTAATCCCTAATCATCACAATACCTTTCATATATGTAATTAGAAAGATATCGCTAATTTCTAAGTACTGCTGGAGATTTCTGGAATAATCATTATGCCTTGTGTAGTCAAATTATAATTCCAATTCAAACATTAATTGATATTTTCATCAACTGAAGAGGGACTCATGATTAATCGGGCTATAGACATAATTTTCGTAGATTCTTTTGCCTTTGTAATTAATATCACATTTGGAACACTGCTTCATACTAAAATATGCAATTATTCCTGGGAAGGGAAAACACCCTTTAATTCTAAACCTGAAGAGATTGGCTCTAATCCATCCATTTCAACGTCATCTTCTGAAGATATACATTAGAGTCTGTTTGAAAAGTCCAAACTCCAGTATAATTCATCATTCTGAACAAAACGAAGTGAAGCGAATAATCCCAATTTTTCGTTGGAATTGAGATGCTTTACTTCACTGCATTCAGTATGCCAAATATACTTTTCAAACAGACTCTAACTTTCATGAGGCTCTTGAGGCAGAGGAAGAGGAAGAGGAAGAAATAAAAGCTGCTCACCAGCACCAACAAAAATCCTGCCTGCTGTATCCAACGTTAAAACCCGAACCATAACATCAATCTTTGACGGCAATCCCTGTTCAAGTTGTTGCCAGTGTTCACCACCATCTAAGTTTCGATATAGTCCAGCATTTGCTCCTAGCGCCCAAGTCGGTGGGGGACTTGCAGCCGCCGCAACAAAAACTAAATCTGTTTGTGACTTAGATACTACACAAGGTGCAGTATAATTACGCTCTAGTCCCTGCATCATCCGTCGCCAGTGCGCCCCAGCTTATCCCTTGATAATCAGTTATATCAGTTATAAATGACTAACTCCCCATTTTGAACGGGGTTATTATACACTCATCTAAATTACTGGAGTCAAAGGCATGGTTGCAATCAGCGGACTCTCTGGCAATGAAATCTTTTGTCTTCGACAACAGGGTATGTATCCGGGAGATTTAGTCATTGGAAACAGTGTCTTTTCACTGGGACTAATTGGGGGAATTTCATCAGGACTCAAAACCATTGTTGGCGGAGAAGTCTCTGAAGTCACTAGCATCATTCATGAAGGAAGGCAAAAAGCTTATGCCCGAATGTTGGCTGAAGCAGAAAAGCATGGCGGAATTGGCATCACAGGTGTTAACAATGATTTAGTGCAACAAGTCGGCAACGTAGAATTCCTCTCCATTGGCTCCTGTGTTCACCAAGGTGACGAAAAATCTGAAAAATTAGAATTTTCTACCTCTGCCGACGGACAGGAACTCTACTGCCAAATTGATGCCGGATTTGTACCGAAAAAGTTTGTCTTTGGCAATGTTGCCTACTCCATTGGAGTCGGCGGTGGAATACTTGGCTCCCTCAAAAGTTTAAAACGTGGAGAAATTAAAGAATTTTCCTCTATATTCAACCAAACCCGTCACTTAGCCTTAGAGCGAATTCAGTCTGAAGCCTTAAATATAGGTGCTAATGCTGTGCTTGGAATTCAGACATCAATTATTCCCTTTGCCGGGATGCAAGAGATGGTAATGATTGGTACTGCATCAAACCATCCTGCTCTTACAGTAGCATGGTGTCAAAGTCCTATTACCAGCGATTTAACTAATCAGGAAATGTGGAATCTGATCAACGTCGGTTATATGCCTTTAAAATTGGTTTTGGGTGTTTCCGTATATTCTCTTGGTTTTGTTGGAGGAATCACATCCGCATTCAAGTCCTTTGTCCGTGGTGAAATTAATGAATTAACTACATTAATTTACGAAGCACGCGAACAAGCCATTGCCAACATCGCTACTGATGCTCGTAATAGTGGCGCTGACCTCGTTGTTGGGATTAAAACTTATGTTTATCAGTTAGGTAGTGGAATTATCGAGTTTATGGCTATCGGCACTGCGGTCAAAAAGCTTCCAGGAATTACCACTCACTCCACTACTTTAATACCACAAGCAATTATTTCAGATCGAGACACCTTTGTAAACACTGCTGAAGGTACTCTCATGACCAAATTAAATCAACCCTCATAAACATCAATTGTGCTGGAAAAAATAAAACTCATCCCAGTTTTTATTCAGGACGAGTCCCAATACTGCTCGGATTTTGCATTTTCAACTTGGAATTAGGTTTGGGGAAAAGGTTAAAGGGTAAAGGGGGAAAGGGTAGGAATAAAGAACTTTTCCCCACAAGGTATAAAGCCCCTGTTTTTAAATAGGTCGAACAAAAAAAAGAAGATAATACCCGCCACGTAGTGCGATAAGTAAGCCGCGTCTTTATTTGAAACAAGAGCTTTTAAGTCACTGGAACCCTAAGACCCCTTTCCCCCTCTTCATTTCTTACCTGCTTGCACACGCCCTTTTGTACTTTGTGTCACCTTCAATTCTTCTTCTGACTTACTAGAGTTGACCATTTTCACCAAGTGCTGATTTAGATAACTCTGCGCCGAGATATACAAGCTTTCCCAAATCTCTTGATTGCGGCTGATTTTTGTTCCTACTGTATTTCCTGCTGTTTTCTCCGACACTAAGTATTTGCGGAAATAGTTATTCCACAAGTGTTGGAGGAAATCTTCGGCGAATTCGTTAAACGGCAGAATCCATTTATAGTCCTTGTCTAAAAATACCCGATAAGACGCAATTATCGGTAGTGCCAGGTCAGTTGGCGCACCAAACCCAAAAGAGTACTTGCTGTCAGGCAACAACGTAGTTTTTCGTATATCTATTGATGCTAAATCGTTCACACCCTTTCTTCTGGGGTTGCTGATATGTTCTTGGATTATTTCGTACAGTCTTTGCTCTATCCACAAAGCCTGAGTCAAGAGAGGCAGTAAGGCGGTTAATCTTTCCCTTTCTGTGTCTGTGATTTGAGAGGGGATACTTGTACCTGTTGGGTGTTTGGTTCGTTTATTGCCGTCGGGGTTGTATCTGTTTCTATCTAGGCAGTTTATCAACTTCAGCAAATGGTTCACATTGCACTGGGCATTTCTGGGAGCGCTGCTTTGGTTTTGGTAATAGGCTATTCTAAATTTTCTCTCTTCTTTCTGTTCTAAAGAAGCTAAATACTGCTTGATGAATTTGTAATCACCCCTAGCGTTGACTTTGGAGCGAGAATCTACTGGCGTTGTGGTGTTGGAGGCCAGGGCTATATCTAGGGCTGATTCTTCAGTCAGTCCGATGTGAATCGTAACTTTTACTCTGGCTTGGGTTAAATCGTATTTGTAATTTTTCGCTTGCTCAAAAGCTAAAACTGTATGCCCACCGTTGATAATGCCATCACTACCTCCCTCGTTAGCTTCTAAGACTTCTAGCTCCAGTTCAGTTTTGTTCTTGACAGGTTTAGCAATATTAGCTGACAGAACAATTCCACTGTGGCGGGAGAAGAATTTTTCGGGTTCGGTTGTCAGTGAGTCGAAAACTTGTCTGTAGGTCGCGCTTTTGCGGTTTGGTTCCCTGATGTTGGGTTCTAGTGGGAGGTCTGTCGGAAACGAGTCTACATGGGCGGTGGCGATGATGCAATTGGAGTTGGCTTGAAAATAGTTATCTATTTTAATATTCCAAGTCTTGGGCATACTTTATTTCTTGGGAACTAGAATTTCTATGTTAACCAAAACCCTGACCCTGAGATCGCATTTCTCAAAATGCCGACTATCGTTAGAGATTGGACTACAGCATATCTCAGTATCTAAGCAGTCAAATTATTTTAACCTGCGGTAGAACTCACACGCCTAAAAAGCCGAAATTCACAAGCAACATTATGCTTAAATTCTTTCCCAGCAGAGAATGCAGGCACAATGGTTGCTGGAATTGTTATTGCCTCATTGGTTTTCGGATTACGCCCCTCACGCTCGCAGCACTCACGCCGCTCAAATGAGCAGGGCAAAGGCATCGCAAACAAAAGCTGGGCAACGCCAGGAGCGTCAATCGCTAAATTTAATCGGTCTTTCTACAGCTATTCTCTCAACAGTAACTGCGATTGCTGCTATGCAAGGAGGTTACTTTGCTAACTCTGCGATGTTGTTTTAACTTTTCTCGCAGTGCCACAGAAAATGCTGAAAATATCGTTGTGTTACATGATGAGAGCTTGGCACAGCAATATAGCGATTACATTGACCAATTGCTGAGGCACTATAGTAAAGTATAGTCACAGCAGTCACAACTATAGCCGGATGACTGTTTTTAATTAAAGAAATACCCCACCAGTGGCTTCAATACGCTGACCATTGATCCATTTGGCATCAGGGGAGCATAAGAAAGCTATAATTCCACCGATATCCTCGGCTTGTCCGACTCGACCTAAAGCTGTATTAGCGGCAATCATAGCTTTGATTTGCGGATTATTGCGTATTGTTGCACCGTTAAAATCAGTTTCAATTGCTCCAGGAGCCAAGACATTGGCGGTAATTCCCCTCGCCCCTACTTCTTTGGCAAGGTAACGAGTAAAAGTTTCAATGGCACTTTTCGCACTAGCGTAAACCGAGTACCCTGGATTAGCAAAGCGAGTTGTACCGCTAGAAATGTTGATAATATGTCCGTCGTCGTTCAAATAAGGTAAAAGTTTTTGCGTTAAAAAGTATACTCCTTTAAAGTGAATATTCACGAGCCTGTCAAAGTCCTCTTCCGTAACTTGGGCAATGGGGATGGTCGCTCCCACCCCAGCGTTATTAATTAGGATATCTAGTTTTTCTGTTCCAAATTTCTTATTTAGGACAGCTTGTAATTTGTCAACAAACCCGTCAAACCCTTTAATATCTCCGACATCAAATTGTAAAGTAGTGGCTTTTTGCCCTAATTGCTTAACTTGGTCTACTACCCCATTAGCTTCTTCTAGCTTCGTTTGGTAGGTAATTATAATATCACAGCCCGTTTGAGCCAACCGTAAAGCCATATCTTTGCCAAGTCCACGACTAGCACCAGTAATTAAAGCAACTCGATTCATAGGTGAATAGGTAAGTAAGAGAAGTTTGATAGCTTAGGAGATTTTGGTAAAATTAGTTCTTCAAATACCAGCCCTATGCTAGCTCAACTAACCCGATATTGATTGTTGAAGGGTTATTGCGATCGCACTTTTTAGGGTATGCTCTTTAGTCGCAAGGGCAGGGTATTTAATCCTGCTCTTGCGAAATGTTAGCCAATGCTATTGCTGAATATAATTGGAAAGTTGATTACTTCAAGTTTTCTCAGCTTTTAGAACTGGAGCCAGGGCAATATGCAGATGATCAATACCGATATTTTCAGCAGTTAGCGGAATCGCTGACGAGATTTAACGCTGAGTCTTTAGCCAAAATGATTGATACTGGGGTGAAAAAATAAGCTTTTGAGTTGAATACGAAGTTAAAGGTGGGGACTGAAATCAACTTTCTTGCTTTATTTTGAGTCACCACCACTGACTAGTACACCACGGCGGAAATAAACATACCATTCCAAATCAAGGAAACGCTTACTCTGTATTCATTTTGAATTTTGAATTTTGAATTCCGCGCAGCGGTACTAGGGGTAAATATAGCGAAGCTGTCACCAGGGGCAAGATAGGCTGAAAGTATTGT
>CAZZZY010000196.1:0-8809 GCA_964658545.1 uncultured Acetobacteraceae bacterium
TGGATGGACAACCCCGATCGCTACACCATTGGAATCGCCAGTGGGGCACTTTCAGATGCATTAACTGATGTTGGAATCAATGACGACTTGATCCGAGAATTGGGCAAGACTCTGGAGCCTGGAACCTCTGCTATCTTTATTCTTGCCCGCAAAGTTACTCTAGATAAAGGGTAATCCTAAACAACTGGCTCTGAAAATCTCCGGTTTGAAACCAACTAAACTCAACCCCAAACCCCTGATTTGGATTCGCAAAAGTGGAGCCGCTTCACCATCTAGACAAATAATTGTCACTCAGCCCAGTTACAATCTGACTGGTGATACCGCTCGAATAATTCAATTTTTGCTCAATCAAGGTAAATCAGGTATCGCTTTTTGTAACTCCCGTCGCAGCGTGCGGGAACTAACAGAATTACTCAAATCAAACCAAGTAGCCGCATTCTACAGTGGCATTACTTCTGAGCGTCGGGCAGAAGTAGTTGACCAACTCCAGTCTGGCACAATCAAATGGATTATTGCCACAGAAGCATTAGAAGCTGGAATTGACCTACCAGAGTTAGAATGTTGCATTTTGCGTGGCTGGCCTGGTTCCAAAATGGCATACCAGCAACGCAGTGGCCGCGCCGGACGTTCACAACCAGGACTGACAGTGCTGCTTCCCAATGCTCTCAATCCCATAGACTGCTATGTAGCAGAACATCCAGAAATGCTGGTATCGCCAGAAGCTGAGGAAGTCTTCTTTAATGACGAATATCCCATCTTTGCTGCTAAACATTTGATGTGTGCAGCAGCCGAAACTGGTATTCCTACTAATAAAATAAAGCACTACTTTGGCACAGCAGCTTATGAGGTAGCAAAACTCCTGTTAGCCCAAGGGCATCTAAATAAAGGTCGTAATGGACTGTGGGCAAAAGGCTATCCCCATAAAGATGTTAACTTTCGGGGTGGCTTATCCCAAACTACCATCAAGCTAGTAGATGCAGAATCTGGGGAAGAACTAGAAGAAATCTCAGAGGATATTGCTCACCGGGAAGTCCATCCCCAAGCCATCTACAAACGACAAGATGCCAATGGACAAATGCTGACTTATCGGTGCATCTCCCTTGACTTGAACAGCAAGCAAGCAATATTAAAACAGACAGCAGATAGCTCACTGTTTACAGTTGCAGTTACGGAATCAGAAACCAGTAGCCTAACAGTGCTGACAGATCCGGTGAAGTTACCATTGCTGTTTTCTCAAGTCAGTGAAGTTGATGACTGTCAGAAATACTTAACCCTGTCACTTAGTTTTGGTGAAGTTAAACACATTACCAGTGGTTACAGTTTAATGACCCAAATCTATGAGCAGACTTGTTTGAACAAGCGGTGTCTTAACTACAAAGAACTGCTACCTAAAGAACGTCGTTGTCCGCTTTGTAGCAAACTCACACGTAAGGCTGTAATTGTGAAAACCCTGTCAGAAGAAAAGTTTGAGCAGCCTTTCCGTACTCAATTTTCAGCACCAATGGTCAAAGTAGCGATTAACTCAAGTGCGCGGGAATACCTCCAGCACAATGCCTTGGAAACTAGAACCAATTTAACCCGCAGTGGAGAACCGATTCCACCGGGCTATCAACAGTTGTGGGAATATTCCAGTACCTTGATTGCTATCCACAGCTTTGGGCATCAAATTATGAGAGCGTTACAGCTGGTGGCTAGAGTTGACCCTAAACAGGTGAATTTTACAGTAGTGAAGGAGTTAGGGGAAAATAACAATTACACAGGCTATTTCTATGATACTAGTGATGGTGGTAATGGTGCGGCTGAAGCTGTGTTTAAACATCTGCCAAAACTTGCTGGTGCTGCGAGAGCGATCGCACGAGATTGTAATTGTGATACTGGCTGTGCCAAGTGTATAATTCAACATGGTTGCCCTGATGGTAACACTGCTTTATTGAAGCAGATGGGATTACTGTTGTTAGATGCGATCGCTACACCTGATGTTTAACACTCTCCTGACTATGAAACTGAGCGCTTGCGTTAGTTTCGCAGTCAAGAGAGTGTCAATGTCCCAGATACTCAATCACTGCCTCCAAGTCTGCAATCGCCCGATTAAATCGATTGAGCATTGCTTCTGCTACTTCTGGTTGGGCGTTGACAGTCGGTAGTTTTTCCCTCACCACACCTTTTAGTGCTTCTAGCCACAGCGACAAATTTGTATGTCTAACTGCTGTCAACAATCCCATGTTGGTGAGAACAGACAAATGAAACCCAAGTTGGTCTTGTCCACCATAACCCAAATATCCGTTGCTCAGTTCTAGTTTTTCTGGAGTAAATTCAAAATACTGGTCAGAGGTGATACCAGCAGATTCTAGTTTGGGTTGTGGTAATGGAGGTTGGGATTGAGTCATTATCAGTTAGGATTGTTGTACAGCAGGTAATTTTGACATTTGCGAAACTCCGCAGGAGTTGCAAGCTACGCGGAGCGTCTCCAAGGGTTGGCTTTGGCGTACCCTTACTCAAAAGCTTGCTACGCGTAGCGTCTCTAAGAGTTGCCATCGCTTGCAGCTTAATTTTACAGGTATCTAGAATTAGCGCGATGTCTACAACGGGCGTAGCTGAAGCACTCCCACACTTGAGCAATCCGCTTTACCGAAAAATTGGGTTTAAAGCCCCGTCGTAGAACGACGGCTTTGAATTAATTAGTGTACCAATATACTATACTAATGATAGTGGAAAGGTAATCAACCACTTAAAAAACCTAGGTGTCGAGAGACAAACCACTGAACCTTGATAATTGAATCTATGCGGTTCTACTGCATTGTTCTAGTTTCCTCCTAGCAGTAGGTAAAAGGTTCATAGGGGCTAGACGACTCAGAATTTTGGAACAAATTGTTTCAAACTAAACAGGACTTGCAGGAATGCAACTACCGAGGGGCACTCGGAAAGTTAACGCTTGGGGAGAATCCCACCTCTGGTCTAGATGACGCAAGGACTCTAGATTAAGTGGTTTCGTTGAACCAAGAATCCCCGTCGATTTATCGCGGGGAGTGTCAACCAATCTATGAGGTGCCGCAGCTACGCCCAGAGCAGGCATCGCTATAATAAAACCAGTATCACGCTCGGAAAACTCACAATGTCCATTACACTTGATCTGCCACCGAAAGTTGAGGCACTGCTGCGACAGCGTGCTGAAAGTACTGGACAAGATATTTCGCAAATGGCGCTAGCGGTGCTGACTTTAGGACTGAGTTTGGACGATCAAGATTTTTTTGAGGCTTTAAAAGGAATCCAACGTGGGCTTGATGATTTTGAGCAAGGACAATTTTCGAGTTTAGAGGACTTCATTGCTGAACAAAATCAGAAATATGGATTGTCTCTTGAAGCATGACGTACCGCATTGATTTCTCTAGCATTGCGAAAGCCGAAGCGGATGCCGCATTCTTGAGTTTTTCTCAGTTTACCACAGATGAACGCGCCCAACTCTGGTATCAAGGGCTGATTAAAGCAATCGTCTCTGGAGCCAGAAATGCCTCGGCGCTGTCCAATCGCTCGAGAGGATGCCTTCTTTAGTCAAGAAATTCGCGACTCTTCTTTACGGGCAAGGAAAACAAACCTATCGTATTCTATTTACGGTTCTTGAAGATCAGCCTGTTCCAACGGTGAGAATTCTCCATATTCGTCATGGCGCACAGAAGACAATTGGTGAGCCGGAAGTAGAGGATTGATCATATTGACATTCCATCCACAATATCTTCCTCAAGATATGGAGTGTAGGCGTAGCCTGATAGTGACTGGCTATTCGGTGTCGCACTTTATTTCAGCTAATGAATGTTGGGTTTTCTTGCGTCAACCCAATCTATAAGGAGGGCGATCGCAGATCGCACTAATGACAACCGATAATAGGTAAGCAAATAACTTTAGGCTTAACCTGGTCTATGACTTGGTTAACAGCCCGTTCTGGTGTAGGAATCTTTAAACTAGGAAAAAGTTGATTGACAATGTTGACATAACCATTAATTTCTGCTGTGGCGCGAGCAAATTCAGAAAATCCTGAAAAGCCCACATCAAAGATACATCCTTCCATCAAATCTTCGCTAACTTTTGCCTCCGTACAAGCATTACGCGCTTTTTCAATCTGCTCTGGAGACAGCATATCTAGTTTCAGATATTGATCTGGGAAACTGGGGTCTAGATAATTTTTTGTGGTTTTACCAGCCGGATAATCAAACAGCGATTCTTCTTCTTTGACACGCCAGCTATTAGCAAACTCTTTGTAAAGTTGGTCAAAATAAACTTTTTCGCCTCGCTCAAGCGCACCCGGAAGTCTCAATCCAACTTGGTCTAAAACTTTATTCACATCACCATAAGTTGACTGAACTTTTAAAACATTACCTCCACCCCGAATTTGTTGGTCATCGTTGGGTTTTCCATTAACATTGCCGAGTAAGCCGCTATATTTCCCTGAACGGTTATGGACGATGGGTGAAATGTTGAGAAATGAATTGGACAGGCTAACCAGGACTTTCTCGCCTGTAGGAATACTAACAACATAAGTACTCCCCTGCTGCAATATTTCACCTCCACCCTTGAGTACTAGCTTGTCGCCTTTAATGGTTGTGGGTTTGCCATTAACTCGTAGGGGAGTCTTGGTATCTGCATCCGGAAAACCTTGGGCATAGAGTGCTACTCTATCTTTACCAACCTTCATTGCTACAGCACTATTGATTGCGAGAGAAGCAGAGTTGTTGTAAGGTGATTGCCGCGCTTGAACCTCAAAATCACTATGATTCGATTAATTCCAGCAGCCCACCTGTATCGTGTTTTCATCTTTGATTTTTTCCTTATTTAGTAAACCTGTTGGGTAATACAACATAACTGAGGACAGTGTTTTATTGGTTCGATAAACTATAACAACTGGCTGAGTTAAAGCTAAGAACGTCACAGAGCAGGACGGAGAGAGTTCTTCGCAGAAAAACAACATTTGTAACAAATAAAGAAGTAATGAGAGCAATAAAAATAAAACGGAGCGATCGCATATTGAAGCTCTAATAGACTGAATAATATCCAAAGTGACAATACAATACTGCTTCAGATTTAGTGCAGTAATTTTACAGTTCTTATTAGATGTGCTTTATTTACCTGATATTAGCCGTACTATCGCTGATTGCATCGCAGTCAACCGCCGAACAATCTGATCGATCTCTAAATATAATATGCTGTAATCAATGACTGCCTGACGAATAGGTGTATGTCCTTGATTGACAGCTAATTCTTGTATCTTGGCTGTACGTATAATTAATTTGCAGCTTACCGCTGCATGGGAGAGATGTTATATTCTCTCCACCATGCCAGTAATTAATCTTGCCGATATTCAACAAATTACTAAAACACAGCAACAACTCCTATTACCCAGTCAAAAATATCATCCAAATCGCTCTGCCTTTGACTCTATAGTTGCAGATAACTTCTCTTTGGTGATGAAACAACTATTTTTAGGACTGACTGTAGAACCTTTATTAAATGCCTATCCTCAAATTGCTCAGTGGGTTTCTCAAATACAGGAACTTGCCCCGGAAATTTTTCAATCTCGGAAAAAGTTATTAGTCGATAATCCACTTATTGCACCTCTTGCAATTAATGACGACAAGCACTTTATTCAAGTATTAACAAATATAGCATTTAAACAAGGTATTCCCAGGCTTTATGAATGGGCTATACGCCATCCACATTTAAGCTGGCAAGACCGGGTAAAGTTGTGGACTACGGCTAGACAATACTCAGTTACTCCTAACAAAATACAACTCGTAGTTTTAGCATTACATCCTGTTAAACCAGCCCAAAGATTAGATGTACGCTGGAATAAAAAGGATCAGATGCAGACTGAAAAATGGTTAATTAAACTACTGACTCAATCTCCAGATAACAAATCACAATCAAATATAGTCATTCCTGAGTTATCGTCAATGGTCAATTTAGAAGCTATTCCAGAAGTCAAGATTTAAGAGGCTAATGCCTCTGCCATTGGCAAATGTTTATTACAGATAACACCAATGGTACTCAAATCAACTTTTGAGCATGGATGGCTACTATCAAAACTACTGAAATTAGATGATGAATATCAAGGTAGGTGGGAGCAATGGCGATGGACAATGGAAACTGGAGAACTACCTAAAGAAATACCACAAACTGAGTTTTTAGACTTAGGACATCCTCAAGTTTTACAGATGCTCTCAAGCTGTCTGCAATCTATTTCTACAGGTGGATGTGGTAGTCCTTCCAGATTTATTCCCTATTTCACTGACTGGTTACTTTATGCTCTAGGGCATCCCAGCATTACTAAATTGCCTCATGAGCCAGAGGGATGTAACGGTGCGAGTAATCGTCTTATTCAAGAATTGGAACTGAAGCTTTTGATTTCTTGTCCCTTCGATTACTTTGGTCATTTGTTGGCTGCTAATCATTATGGACAATCAAGAGCTAAATTCTATCCTACTCCTACTTGGACAGCCAGGATAATGGCTATTGCAGTAGTTAAGAGTTCTGCTGCAATAGCACCATTTCATATATATGAACCAGCACTTGGTACAGGAAGATTAGCATTGGAAATGTCCAATTATGCCATCAGTTTGACAGGCTGGGAGTGGGATTCGCTACTAATAAAAATAGCAAGTTTAAACTTCATGCTTTACGCTCCCTACTTGGCATTGCCTATTCCTAGTTTGGGTGGAGATTTAGTTATCGGAGATACGCTGACTGGGAAGGGAATTTCTTTTATTCGACCAAATTTAAAATATGAAGCTCCCACATCAGCACCTAAACCGAAGCTAAATAATAGTTTGCTGATTAATGGTATCAAATACGAAAATACTAAAGCAGAAAATATGTTGCAAGGAAGTTTATTTTGATGAAAATTAAAATTCTTGAGTGGCAACAACTATTTCAAAATTGTGTCAGTAATCCTCCTCTGCCAATTTCCTTGCCTACTGTAGCACTTGCCAATCCTCCCTATTGCAAAATTAATCTCACTTCCGATTCAGAACTAGCCAGATTTGAGATGGCTTATAAATGGATAAAACACGGAGATGGAAGCTACGTGATTACATCCAAGTTGAAAACCCAAGCAGAACAAGAGTGCTTATTTGTAGAACAGTGTTTAAATCAATTGCAACCTGGTGAAATAGTCTGTATCTTGGTATCTAATGGAATTCTGTCTTCATCTAACCAAGCACACTTTCGCCAATGGCTATTAGAAGACATGGCTTTACTAATTGCTTCCATTCAGTTACCTACAGAAAACTTTCAGGTAGAATGTGGATTGGGAATTATCACCAGCTTTTTGATTCTTCAACGTAAAGGTGGAGATTTACCAGTACCAAAAGATTACTCAATCTTTATGGCAGTTGCAGATAAAATTGGTTTTGATAGTCGAGGCCGTCGTCTGTTTCGTCCAATGACAAATGAGCAACAACCCCAAGAAATTGATAGTGATTTACCTGTGATTCTAGAAGAGTTCAAAAAGTTTATCAAAGAGGTATGGCAAAATAATGTTGAGAAATAGCACTTGCTTTAACCACTTCAACCAAGCGCAGATTATCCTCAAATTACTAGCAACAGGAAAACATACACCCCCTGAACATTCTACGCAGTGAGCAACAAGATATCCAACAATATTTCGCTTCTTAAAAGCTACCAGCCTCTTATCCTTGCAATCCGGGTGTTTGATAAACTCGTGTTGGGAAATTTTCTAAAACATCAGTTCCACTGCTACTAGACTCATGTGCAGGTGCTACATCTTCCTCTGGTAATGGCAACATCCGCGCTGCTGACTCAATCCGTTCATGTAATGCTTGTGTTAGCGTTTTAATATCAGGAATTGTCACCTGACTTTCTAAAGCAGGTTTAACTTGTGTGTCCCAAAGAGCCTCACTATCATGCGCCCGTTTTTCATCGGCTTTGGACACCGGAATAATTAAAGGATAAGGAATAGAAGCTTGTCCCTCTGAACTGTAACCAGGACTGGTAATTACGCACTTGCCTTGAGGAAATTTCAAAATTTCGTCAGCACTGATTACAGGCATTTTTTGCAAATTCTCACTCCAGCTAATTGAACGGCTCATTTGTCCGCCAAGCGATCGCCCTGTGGTACGATTTTTAATCAGCACTTCCTTCTCACCGTAGCGTTTAGAGTAATCCTCAGCCGTTTTGTAGTTACCAGGATTAAATAAAACATGGGTACTACAAGCAGAAGCGATCGCACTCCCCATTTTATCCCCATAAATATCGTAAAGTTGCTCTAAACTTTGGATACCCAGAATAAAGCAGGCACCATTGGAACGATATTCATTAATCCACTGTGGTAATCTGTCCAGCTTAATTGATGGCAATTCATCCAAAGAAATAATCAACGGGTCTTTGCGGGGACGGCTCAAATTACCAACAATCATCAAGTGCATTGCCGCTGCCAGCAGAGGCCCAACCACACTACGGCGTTCATCATCTAGCTTAAACACCACCATCTCTCTACCTTCAAGCTTAGTGGGAATGTCCGATTTCCCTATAAATGCCCTCAGCAAATCAGCTTGGATGAAAGATGAGAAAGTACCTGCTGCTGTGGTCAAAATCCCCGAAATAGTCTTCTCTGCGTCCTTGGCACTCAAAAATTGAATAAACGAAGTCGCCACCCATTCATCCAACCTTTTGGACTGTACCGCATGGTCAAGACGCTGTACCAGTTTTGGCAACCGCAGCACCGCATAAAGCATCGCCATATCTGGGTAAGGTGAACCCTTAACTAACTGTAAAAGTGCTTTAGCTAACAAGTCCCCGGCTT
>CAZZZY010000196.1:8819-9362 GCA_964658545.1 uncultured Acetobacteraceae bacterium
GCTTTAGCAAAAAACTCATCACTTTTACCACCACTGGAAGCATTGCGGTTAATCACTTGTCCAATTTCCCCCGCCATTACCCCATCGCGTTCATCACGTATATAATCCAAAGGATTGATCACGCCGCTAAAGGGTTCACCGGGGGCAAATACTCGTACTTTGTAACCATAACGGGCTGCTAAGGGTGCATGAAGTCTTAGTTGGTCGCCCTTCTTGTCGTAGAGTAAAATCGGGAAACCTTGCTGCATCGCACTTTCTAACATCCGGTCTATGGTTGAGTAGGTTTTACCAGACCCAGGCGCACCTATTACCAGTGTTCCCCTTTCGGCATTGGGAAACCAAACTGTAGGTGCTGCACCAAGCATAGTTTGTATGTTAGCCAGCAACCCCCGCCATTTGCCTTTTACCCAATAGCGAGGAGTTCCAGACCACAGGGTAACTTTATTGTGTTTGCACTCCTTGATTTGCTTGAGTGCTAGGTTAGTTGCTGCTAGTTTCTCGCTGATACCGGAGACTTTACCAGTGGTAATTTTTCCCTTACCA
>CAZZZY010000197.1:0-9342 GCA_964658545.1 uncultured Acetobacteraceae bacterium
ATGGCTGAAACCCTTGTTTTTAGGTTGGTTTTCAAAAGTTTGTGGTTTACTGAGTTTTAGTACGAAAATACACATACGTTGTGAAGGTATTGGTAAACCGATAACTTTTCTTCTGAGTCCAGGTCAACGCAACATTGTGGAACGTGCTATCAACAGAACTCTTGCAATTTCGCCGCATTGCTACCCGATATGAAAAACTTGCTGCAAATTATACAGCTATGATTCCGATCGCCTCCATTCTGTTATGGTTATAGTTTGAAAACACGCCCTAGTGGGTTAGGTTTCTGAGGTTTTAATGTTAGCGATAATACTTTTAAAACATCCTCTAAGCACTAAAGTGCTTACTACAAACCCTCAAAACTAGCTTGACACAATACTAGGCGATCGCTCTCCCAATCAAGCGAGGAAACTCGAAGGGATCGCACCCGTATTTTTCAGGTAAGACTAGCAAGAGGAGCGAATTTAATTACCATGACTATTTGGCGATCGCCAAAGACTGCAAGATGTCAAGGTTGAGAGTCGGCTGACTGATAAATTTAGCATAGGCTGTACTCAAGTAAGGGCGATATTCATCTTGATTGGCAATATAAGTTTGCATAAAAGCAACACTCAAAGCACTCAGATAGGTACGGGCATTTTCTGGGCTAGGCCCAATTAAAGCAGATGATATTGCCCCAAAGTTGTAATTACCGACATCACCTAAAGTTGATAAGTGTGTCCCTTGTTCCATCATCACCAAATATTTATCCTGAGTCTTCAGCCAAGTAAAAGGAAGAATTTGCTCTGTAGCTGCTGGAGCAATAAAATCATTACCACTGGCAACTATCATTACAGGTTCTTGAATTTGGCTCAATCCACTCTGTCCCAACAAAGCGCTAGTTAAGGGATTGACAGCAATCACAGCTTTGATCCGTTTATCTTGTAAAGAGTAGCTTCCTGGCAATAACTCCGTTGTTTTACACTGAACCAACAGCGATAAATTCCAAAGTTCATGATTATTTTGGCAAGCTTGACTGAGTTGTTTAAAGTTAATTGTTGCTCCTGCTAAAGCCAAAGCTGTGTAGCCACCCGCAGACTGACCTATGACCCCCACTTGTTGCAAAGCAAGCCGACTTAGCAATGGGTCGGATTTTTGGCGACGTTCTAATTCGTCTAGCAAATACTTCACATCTTTGGGTTGATTAATAGATTCCCTGGTTTCAGGAGGTGGAGCCAAGCCTGCAAAGTATTGTTGAAATCTCTGGCGACTAATGCCAGGATGTTCCAACACAGCTGTTGCAAAGCCATAGGAAGCAAGATGTTGAGCAAGATATGCAAAGGTTGTGCGGTCAGAAAATGCACCGTGGGAAATCACTACTAAGGGAATTAATTTGTTAGTAGTGGCTACTTGAGGTAGATAAATATCACTGGCAAATCGTCGGGAGCGAGATGTGTCATCTAAGGAGAGTGTGATTTTCTGCCAACTCAACGGCCCAATCTGTCGCAAATCTGGTCGTTGCAAAAAGTCTACACTCACAGAAGTGGTTGCTGCTTGTTTTTTAATTGCTGAAACAGTTGCCAACTGCTGTTTGAAATGTTTTGAAAAGGTTTTAGCTATTGTTAGTCCTTGGTTTAAATTCAGCTTTAGGCTGTGGCTGGGGAATCGATGCAATACATCGAGAATAGTCATCCCTTTTGGAACGGTGGCAGCTAAAATTAGAGCAGAGCGCAGCGCGTAAAACCCATTTTGATTACCTTCTGTTTCTACCAATTCCCCTAATTGACGAATTATTTCTTCTCCTAGAGGTGAGTAGGTAAGTTGAGAAACCATTACCGGACTAATTTGAAAACGCTGCTGGAGCAAAGAACGCAATTGCGCTAGTTGTTCCGGTGTGGCAAATTTCGCATAAAAGGCAAATTCACTGTCAATTCTGCCTTGCTTGGCAAATACTTCTAACGCATCAGCCGAAAGATAGAATTCGCCAACAGGTGTGAAGGAAAATGTAATCCGTTCTGCTCCTAAAGCAGGTAGGTTAATCAACGTAGCTAGGAGCAAGTTATAAAATGCGACCGGAAATATTGACTTAAAACTAAGTTTTTTTAGGCTGCTATTTACTGATTTAACTAGAGATATTTTAAATCTCAACATAATTTAATTGAATTGCTAGCCGATGTGTTGGGTGCGTTCTTTGGGGCTGACAACTAGCTTGACAGACTACTAGACTACCATGATAAAAATAAAAATTACTCTCAGAGGATGTTTGAAAAGTATTTTTGGTAACATCACAACATCAGGAACCTAACCCCCCTAGCCCCCCTTCCCTACGTTAGCGTAGCGGCACGAAGTGCGGGAATGGGGGTTTCAAAGCCTCTCTCCCTGTGGGGGAGAGGAATGGAAGCGGGGTTTCTAGTATACTTTACGACTTTTCAAACATCCTCTCAGCCAGAAGTAGGGTAAACGCGAGTTTTATTAGTCTCTACTTCTCTGTTAATGGCAGCGCGATAGGTGTCAACGGCATGGTTTGGTAGAACGTCACCATACTGTGTCAAAAAAGACCATGCTTCTCCAACGTGTGAGTATACATCGTTCCGAAAGATGGTCGGCGGTGAGAGAGGAATAGAATCCGCTAAATTGAAAATGCGATAACTGTTAGGAACTAGCTGACTGTGCATTTGAGCAAAGCTTGGATTGCCAACCCGTGGACCGGCATAAGTGTATAGCTGGATTTGCTCTTTGAGTTTGGGAACTAAAAGTGCAAGATCAGCTGCTGCAAGGGTAGCAAGGGCTGCTCCTAGACTATGCCCTGATATATAGCAAGGCAGAGATGGATTTAAGTGATTAGCGATTTCCCGAGTTTGTTGAGCCAGATTTTTATAAATCCTGGCAAAACCAGAGTGAATTTTACTATTAGCAAAACCTTCATAGTTTTTCTGGAAAAGCAATATATCTCCAATCCACTCAGTTGTTCTTTGAGTGCCACGAAAAATAATGATATTGGCAGTTTTAGAGGTCAGAACAAAGCCGAAGTAGACGGGAATTAGCTGTTTAAGTTTCACTGCTTGTTTTACAGTCTGACCAATCGCTGTTTGTGCAGCATCTAAATTATTTTCAATTGGGTCTTGAGTAGCAGTTAACGGATGGTTGGTTACTGGCACGTCAACCTCAATGGTTTCTGAACTCTGCACATCTTCCAAACCCTTTAATGATGCAATCTGAGTATAGCCATCTAGATCAGAAGTATATGCAGGTAAGGATTTTATTGACCCATCAAAGGAGGGATTTACCTTGCCCGATAGGTATTGTTGAGTACCCAATTTACTACATTGGATCAAAAGCTTAGATACGCTGCGATCGTAGGGAATGTTGGATGGAGTCAGCTTTAGCGATGCCTGAATTTCTATTCCTTGGTTGATTTTTTGATCATCGGCTTCAAATGTTTGTTTCAAAAGATCGTGGAGGTTCGTTTGAGATTCCTTTCGAGCCAATGCCATTAACCTGCTTTGCACTCGCAGTCGTTGGTAATTGCGAAAAATAGTTGCTACTACCCCAAATGTCAGTCCTGCAAGCAGAATTTGCCTACGCCTAAGCCTCATCGTTGCCTTCCCGCACTACCACTCGCATAAAATTGGTTAGTTACCTGTCCCAAGGTCCAAGTCAGGGTAAACAAAGCCGCTGAAATGGCAAATCCTGAAAACAGAGGCATCAACAACCCTCCACAGAAAATGGTCACCCAAGCCATAAGAGCGAGTGCAAAAGCCCCCAGAATCCCAAAGAGGTTTCCGGCGATCGCCAAGGGGTCTTGACCTTTACTATAGCTCCACTCTTTACCTATATCCCAAATCATTTTCAGTATCAAAACCCCAACAACCAACAGCGTTAACGTTAAAGTCCCGCGAACCGGATTTAGCCCGATGAGTGCTGTTCCCATAGCATAATCTAAAATTAGATGGCGAATTTTTCGGTGACGTTGGAGTATAAATGGCGGTGTTGTAAATACGTCAGATTCTTGTGGTTCTGTTGACATGTAAACTACCCCAACTTACTCCGAAGCTTCGTTGAAGTTGGGGCTTTGTCCCAGATTTCACTGCCCCACCTCCCCCATCTAGCGATCGCTGATGCAGGAATCGCCGCTTCGATACGGGTCAACTCCTCTGTTGATAATACCACCTCAACGGCTGCCAATGATTCTTGAAGTTGGTGCGCTTGCGTGCGCCGATTACTGGAACAATAGGTGTAATTCCTTTCCAAGTCATATTATTGGCCCAGTGTACGGCAGCTTCAACCGAATCTAAAATTGCGCCATTCCAATAGTTTTCTAGCGCAGTTTTGACACTCTCAGGTGTAAAGACACTGAGATTCTACAGACAGAATTAGTTTAATCTAATTCTCGTTACGGTGGCCAAACACCGTCTAGTGAGTTTACTTAAATCGAGTTTAAGTTTTCCCGTTACTTTTTTTAAGATATTCGCTGATCCATTAAGATCAGCGTTCACTAAAAACTTTTCACCTGTCAAGTAAAGCCCTCTCAAAATTCGTCTCCCAGATGCTTTCCACCCTTCGGGTTTCTCACCGTACTTTGGTAGGGAGTCTCCATCTAGAAAACTTGATTTAGACGTATATGCTTCTTCTGTCAGGTGAAAATTAATCCCATATTGGTTAGAGAGCTGCTTAAGTCGCTCTTTCAACTTGCCCAAAGGCATTTGAACAAACTTCTGATTATTCAAATTACCCATGTTGGAATTTAACTTAAAACCTTCATTCCAACCAAGGACTAAGTTGCCTATTTTATTTTTGAGACAGTGATCAATAATCAACTTTGCAGCTTTGTTAATCCCGTCTCTCATTTGATGATTTCTTTTTCGAGTAACTTGATCCAACCAACTGTCCCAATAGTCACCCGACTTACCAAATCAAGAAAAACGTAGGTGACTAAAGTCACACGAGTCGCTTATATCTCAGGTCTGAAGACGCTGAGTTTTACGCTTACCGAGAGCTGTATAAAGGCAATGTTGCCAAAGGAACCACTAGGGCCAAACACTTCTTGGAAATTTAGCCCATGATAGCCGGGTGCTGGCTCAGTAAATAGGGGAAATTTGCCGTTACCCCAGTCAAATTTACCCGAATCGACTATTACGCCGCCGATGGAAGTACCATGACCACCAATCCATTTAGTTGCAGATTCTACTACAATATCTAGGTCTGAGAGAAAGTTGCACACCACGTTAATTAATAATTACGGTAATACTTGGGGAACTCAAGACAGTTAATTACTAGAAAATTTCAATCACTCTGTTATGTCTCTGGACTTAACCGACTTTATATCGCTCAATTAGTTCACCCTTTTGGGTGAGTCGGATGTCAACCTATCAGATGACCTGACTGAAGGAAGCTGAGATTAATAATAAAGAGGACTCTATTAATAGAGAACACCGATATGCATTTTACCTAAGAAAAACCTTATGAAACTCCTTACTTTAATAAATTCTGCACTTGTTTTTGGTTGTATTGCTCTTGTACCTGGAATCGCTATAGCTCAAACAGCTACTAACAATAGTAGTGAAACAATAGCTATTAACTCTAACAATTTACCTAGTAACTCTACTTATGTGAACTACCTCCAGCCTTTGAATCTAGTTACTTTTGCTTATCAGGGAGGTCTAAAACAGCACGGGATTCCTAGTGGAGAAACGCTAGTATTTGAAACTCAGAACAGAAAAATCCTTGCCAAAGATTTGGTGAAGGCTGCTGTCAATGCAGATAAATTACCATCAGAACTTTTAAATGACCAAAATTATCTAAGTGCTGTTAATTTACAACTCAACGCATTGGCTGATTATGCAGCTGCTGATTGATTGGTTTTTCTTATATTTTTTAAAATAGCTAAATTAATTAGTATACTGTATTCGTATACTTGTTACCAATATAAATGAGAGCCTTTTATACACAGTGGTTACTGTGTACAAATCTAAATTTGATATTGACAGAACTTGTGCCTATAAGTTCTATTATTGTGTGGTGAAGGCGCATAAAATTGTATAATCAACAACCTATCAAGCAAAAATTTCGTTTTCTATAGAGAATGACAGAAGTAATTAGAACAGGGAGCCAAAATAATATCGAGTCCATTGAGTTTGAAAAGCGGTGCTTGCACAAAGCCAGAGAAATAGGCGATCGCAATAGGGAAGTCATTTGTTTAGCAAGTTTGGGCAATGCTTATCAGTCAATTGGGGAGTACCACCTGGCAATTGAGTTTTATCAGCAGTGGGTGGACATAACGAGAGAAATAGGCGATCGCACTGGGGAAGCCAAGTCTTTATCTGGGTTAGGCAACGCTTATCAATTATTGGGGAAATACCAGCGAGCGATTGAATTTTATCACCAGTGGTTGAGTATCACCAGGAAAATAGGCGATCGCACTGGGGAAGGCATTTGCTTGGGAAGTTTGGGCAATACTTATGAATATCTGGGTAAGTATGAGCAAGCGATTGAGTTTTATCAGCAGTGGTTGAGTATAACGAAGAAAATAGGCAATTGGACTGAGGAATGCATTTGCCTGGGAAGTTTGGGCAATACTTATGAGTCATTGGGGCAGTACCAACAGGCAATTGAGTTCTATCAGCAATGGTTAGAACTGGCGAGATTCATTAGCGATCGCAATGGGGAAGGCATGGCCTTGAGTGGGTTGGGCAATGCTTATAAGGCTCTAGGACAGTACCAAAGAGCAGTTAAGTTTCATCAGTATTCATTAGAGATCAGAAGGAATCTTAATGACCAAAATGCAGAAGCAAATGCCTGGTTTAATTTGGGTTTGGTGTTAGAAAAAATCAATCGAGAATCGGAAGCGATGGATGCCTTTTGCCATGCCCGCGAAATCTATCATGCAATGGGACTTGATGCAAATCTGCAAGATTGTAACCATGCGATTGAGCTTCTTTCTAGAAATGTTTCAACTTTAGCATCTCGCTTGTGGTTTGGAAGATTATTCAGTCAT
This sequence comes from uncultured Acetobacteraceae bacterium, assembly GCA_964658545.1. GTDB lineage: Bacteria > Cyanobacteriota > Cyanobacteriia > Cyanobacteriales > Nostocaceae > Nostoc. The sequence continues at coordinate 6,972 of CAZZZY010000197.1, forward strand.
TTGTCGCAGTTGATCAAAACTGGTTATAACCAGTAACATCTCCCATCACTGATGTAGATAGTGTCAGAGACCCCTTGGCGTTAGCCTCTCCCAATGTGAGAAGACCGCACTCCTCAACTCTTGGAGACGCTACGCGAACGTCTGAAATTGTCTAAAATGTTTGAATGCGTGAATTTTGAATTGTTAACCTCTTTTTTTGGCGAAGGTACTAAACTATTAATCCATTTGCACCACTTGTAGGACAACAGCAAGCCATAGAATTACTCACTCAGGCTGTCAGACAAAACCGGATTGCTCCAGCGTATCTATTTGTGGGGCCAGATGGTGTAGGAAGAAGTTTAGCAGCCAGGTATTTTGTCGAATTGTTATTTTCTAGTGAGATGGGAGTCACTGCGGCTTTACAAAACCGTTTGCGTCAGGGGAACCATCCAGCTTTGTTGTGGGTGGAACCAACGTACCAATACCAAGGACAACGATTAACAGCAGCAGAAGCGTCCGAGAAGGGACTTAAGCGTAAAGCACCACCTGTAATTCGGCTAGAGCAAATTCGAGAAATTACCGAGTTTCTGAGTCGGCCACCCTTGGAAGCGCCGAGAAATATGGTGGTGGTGGAAGAAGCCCAAACAATGGCAGAAGCAGCAGCCAATGCTTTACTTAAAACCTTAGAAGAACCGGGACGGGCGACGTTAATTTTAATTGCACCTACACCTGAGTCTGTTTTGCCAACTTTGGTGTCACGCTGTCAACGCATTCCTTTTTATCGTTTAGATGCACAGTCTTTGGCTATTGTACTCACACAAACAAGTCATCAAGAAATTTTGCAAAATCAGGCAGTGCTGAGTATAGCAGCTGGTAGTGCGGGAAGTGCGATCGCATCTTACAAGCAATTACAAGCTATTCCTCCTGAGTTACTCGAAGATTTGAAAAAGGCCCCTGCTTCTTACCGCAAAGCCTTAGAGTTAGCCAAAAAAATTGATCAGGATTTAGATACAGAAGCCCAACTGTGGTTAGTTGATTATCTTCAGCAATTTTACTGGCAGCGTTGGCATCAACCCACTATTATTAACCAGCTAGAGAAATCTCGTAAATACTTACTGACTTACGCTCAACCCCGGCTAGTTTGGGAATGTCTGCTTTTATCTATATGTAAAAAATAAAACTTCATTTACTAACTCTTGTACAAAATCTCAAACTATTAAATAATATTACTTAAGTGTACGTAAATCAGGTCGTCTGTATCCCAAACCTGACTTTCTTAGGTTTGTCACTACCAAGAAACTCCACCCAAATCCACCTGAAGACGGACTGCTGATGCTGGGACGATTATAACCTGTGGTAGTAGAATCAGCCTTTTAATTGAGTGATAATGTAAAAAAGCCTGGGATTTTGCGCTCTTTCTTAATGTAGGGTTATTTTTATGGCTAAGACTAATACCACAGAACTACTAGAAGCCCTAGCATCTGAAATTGGCGAAAATGTCTACATAGACATTGCTAAATGGCATCTTTATTTATCTAATGCCAAACTGCATACCCTTGTTGCCGAACGACTATATCCTTTAATTACTTCCAAAACTGTAAATGAACAGCGAGTTTTAGAAGTCTTGCAATCAATTACAGTAAAAATTGGCGGCGGTAAAAGTGAACTTCCTTTAATTGATTTACTACCACTGCAATGCCAGGTTACTTTAGTTGATATTTTAGAGAAATATCAACGCGATTTCTAATCGCTAAAACCAAAATTGTCTTAGTTGGACAATTTTATTAATCAGCATTTACTGATTAAATTTTATGTTGTGAATTAGGATTTATTTTGATGTATCAACTTTATAGAAACAAACTCCACAGATACACACAGGATATTTGATAAAAATTTCCTCTCACAATTAAGGAATCTCCGCGCTAGAAAGCGATTGAGATTTGATCGAGTATATGTTGTGACTCGTTTTGAACTTTCATGCAAACTCATTGAGGCAATTTCTATGCTTTTACAAGTCAAAGATAGTGGCGAATTAGTCAAGATTGTTGAAATTCAGGAATTACTTGACCCGAATAATGATGTTGTTCATGCAAAAGACCAAGAAGGTCAAGAAGAACAGCCACCTGACACTTTTAAAAAAGAAAATCTCGTTTTTCCTTCGGGTGAAGTTCTACCACGCTGTTGGTTAGATGCTGACTATAGACATGACAACGGTTAATGATTAATAGCGCAAAGGGCGGTTAGAAACCGCGTCTACCCGAAACTTTACTCACCTGTTTTTGGTATACTTACAACTTTTCAAACATCCTCTTAGAGGATGTTTGAAAAGTCGTAAAGTTTACCGAATAACCCCTCTCCAAACCTCTCCCCCAGAGGGAGAGAGGCTTTGAAA
>CAZZZY010000198.1:0-9310 GCA_964658545.1 uncultured Acetobacteraceae bacterium
CTCATCTCCCTCACTCCCTACTCCCTTTCTTTAGCCGACTGGATAGCCAGCAGCAGCTAACGCTTCCTTAATTACTGTTTCTGATGCTTGAGTTTCTACGCTGACAAGCTTGGTTGTGGGATCAGCCTGAACGCTGGCATTGGCATCGACTGCCTGAAGTGCTTTGGTGATGGTGCTTGCACAAACAGAACAAGACATATTGGGAACTGTGAGTTGGAGAGTCATAGATTTACGGGATAATAATGAACAACCTAGCCAGACGAAACTGGATGACTGAGGAACAACCGTCAACAGTCGGAAATAAGTGGAAAGAGAGTCGCCTTGAATTCATACTAGACTCTCTAGCCGACTGGAGAGTCTAGAGAATTTTAAAAGTTTTTCGCTAAACTTCAAATTTCTTTACAGGCGTAGTATATAAATCGCCAAAAATACAAAATACTACAAAATACTTGTCATCCAATGCAAGCGTGTGTTATCAAAGCTATATAACCTGTTGTTTTCCCCCAGTTCCGGGAAAATAACACTTGAGACGCGGCTGCTGAACCAAGTCTCCTCCTCTCTTCACAACAAAGAGTCTTTTTTAAGGCTCTATTTGGAGTTTTCATGCAGCCAAAAAATTTAAAACGTCTCCTGCGGGCTTTAGGGCAGCAGGGTTTGGATGTAAATTACAACGATTGCACTTATTCAGTCCGTTTAGTTAATTCTCCTGATGCTCCTGTAGCAGAAGTGCTACTACCAGAAGGCTTCCCCGTAGAAGCTAAGGCGCTGAAGCAGTTAGCGAATTTGGCAAGCGTCCGCCACCCGTCAGGTGGATGCGTTTGTCGTGCCTGTGCTACGCCTGATTTTCACCCAGGTGATGCAGGTGTTGCCATTGGTTCAATTGTGGAAACTGTGGGTCAGGTTATTCCTGGCGCTGTCGGTTCTGACATCAATTGTGGAATGCGCCTACACGTTGTTGATTTGACAATCGACGAATTCCTGGCAAAGCGCGACCAATTCGTAGAAAAAATGAAGGGGGATTACTTCTTTGGTACGCGTGATGTGACAATGACTGCTAAGGCAATGCGATCGCTATTTCAATACGGAGTTCCCGGTTGGCTGGATACCATGCTAGATCAGCCTACGGGCAGTGTAATCAAATCTGATTTGCAACAACTTGCCCAAGAGAGCGATCGCATCTTTTTAGGTGGTTCAATGGATGGTAACTGGAAACTTGCGCCTGAAGAATTAGTTCCCGATGCTGGATTGGTACGTGATGGCGGACTAGCAACCATTGGCGGTGGCAATCATTTTGTAGAAGTGCAACGGGTTGATCAAGTCGAGAATCGCACCCTTGCCCACGCTTGGGGAGTACGCGAGGGACAACTAGCTTTTATGATTCACTCTGGTTCCCGAAATGTGGGTAAGTATATTGGGGGAATGTGGCGGGACAAAGCTAAGGCGACTTGGCAAAAAGGTCTGAAGTACCCTGATTCGCAGATTTTTCCTCTCTCTACCCATTCTCACCCCGAATTAGTCGCCAGTTATTTGCAAGCTGAAGCAACTGCTGCTAATTATGCCTTTGTCAATCGCCTACTGTTAGCGGAACTGCTACGTCTGCGTTTGCGGGAAGTATACAAAGATGTGGAAGCACCTCTAGTTTATGACTTGCCGCATAACATCACCTTGCCAGAAGGTCAAGGATGGGTAACACGCAAGGGCGCTTGTCCCGCCCATGCAGGACAACCAGTGATTATCCCTGGTTCAATGGGTGCTTATTCTTATCTGATGGTGGGCAGAGGTAATCCAGCATTTTGTAATTCTGCCTCGCATGGGGCAGGAAGACTTCATTCTCGCTTCGACCTCAGTCGCAGAGGTGCATCTCAAAGTGAAGCAGAACTGGGATTAATCGGAATAGACTGCATAACCTTGCGTGAAGAACGCCGCATTGAAGAAGCACCAGCCGCCTACAAACCAATTCAGTCTGTGATTGATGTGCAAGTTGAGGCAGAAATGGTGGATGTTGTGGCGCGATTGAGTCCGGTGTTGACGTTTAAGGCGTAAGAGGTTGTGAATTAGTCAAAGGCAATGAATTATTGCAGCTAGATTTGTCTAAATGCAGTTCAAGAGTTTATTGCCACCTGATTGAACGATAAAGTGTAATTAGGGGAGTAAAAGAAATTTCAGCTTTTACAACCCTATATCTTCAAATAAGGAACAGCAATTATTATGCAGATGCTCGATATAAACACAGCTAGCCCTCCCCTATCAGTAGTTCGCATTGAAGTAGAACGGCTCTTTGGTAGGTATACATATACTTTGGTAAAAAAAGATAATAATCCTCACATAGATTCTTCACTAATCATCCTTTATGGTGACAATGGTTCTGGTAAGACGACTATCCTCAAGCTCTTATTTCATCTGCTCTCAACAGGTCACAATCGCGGTCATCGCACTTTTTTAGCTAAAACCCCTTTTGCCAAGTTTTCAGTCTTTCTTGCTGATAGAACAAGTATTATTGCCAGTCGAGAAAATGGCGTCTTAATTGGATCATTTCGACTTCAGCTTTTACAAGGTAATAACATTCTCTTTACTGAAGATATTCAGGCTGAGTCTGATAATAGCGTCAAAACAATACAAGATTCTCTACCAATATATGAATTTTATAAGAATATTTCGCAACTTCAACTAAGCTTATTTTTATTAGGTGATAATAGAGTTTTAGATAGTGATATTTTTGAAACTGAAGATATAGAAGAAGAGAAAAAATTAAGGCGAATAGTATTAGCAAGCTTTGGCAATACGCTTGAAGATAAATATAGTATAAATAGAGAAAATGCTCTTAAAACATCTATCCATAGAACTGAAGAATGGATTCGTGAACAGGCGTTAAGAGGCGCTAAGCAGGGGGCAGAAAATGTTCATAGTATATATGAGCAAATTATTCTAACAATTATTCAAAGTTCAGGCAAGATAGTTGAAGAACTACCACAATCATCTGCAATACTAATTGAAGAACTCAAAGCTCATGAGAATCGCAGCAAAGATTTTTCTCGCTTTGGGTTAATGCCACCATTGGAGGCTCAGAAAATTGTTAAGATACTGCAATCTAATGCTCAAGCTGATTACTCGATTATATCAAGAGTTTTAAAACCATACTTAGATAGTGTAGCAGCACGTTTTGATGCTCTCCAGGATACACAAAATTTATTGACCATTTTTGAAACGACAATCAATAAGTTATTTTTTCGTGATAAATATATAAGGTTGCATGTCAGAGACGGACTAAAAATATTTACTGAAGAAGGAAAAGAATTATCTCCAGAAACGCTTTCTTCGGGAGAAAAACAACTCTTACTACTTTTTTGTAATACTCTGACGGCGAGAGATAAAGCAACAATCTTTATTATTGATGAGCCAGAAATATCACTAAATGTCAAATGGCAGCGTCAACTTATTCGTGCATTACTTGAACTGACAAAAGGAAGCCAAGTTCAATTTATATTAGCTACTCATTCAATTGAATTACTTTCTCAGTACAACAACAATGTCGTTAAGCTTGTGAAGATGGAGAAATAATTGAGAAATGGAGAATGAAAGACGACGCACGCTTGACGAGCTTGTAACTAGATATGAACTTGAGCCTGAACTGTGTGATATATATGTTGAAGGTAAGACAGATAAGCTATTGATAGAATGGTTTTTAGACCAGAAAGAACATCAAGATTTTGTTGTTTATGAAATTGATACAGTTGAAATTCCTGCCCAATTATTATTTGAACAAGGATTAAAAGACAATAATCGAAGTCGTGTTATTGCTCTTGCCCTATATATACAAGATAAACTATCAGAAATTCCTCTGCATCTTACATGTATTGCAGATAAAGATTTTGATTTGCTATTTGGCAAAGAGTATCAGTGTGATTTACTATTATTTACTGATTATTCGTGTCTTGAGATGTACTTATTTAACGAGGTTACTTTAGATAAATACCTGCGTTTAGGACTACGTTTATCTCAGCCCACAGCTAGGGAAGTACTTAATCAAGTATCTAGAGTATTAGAGGAGTTATTCTTAATTAGGGCTACCAATGAAACACTTGAATTAAATATGAGATGGCTCGAAAAATTTGGTGACTGCTGTAATTTGAATAAAAAGAATAATCAGATTGAGTTTGATTCCACAACTTTCATTACTAAATATTTAAATAGTAATCGTAATCACTCACAACAATCGATATTCAGAATTAAACTCGAAGAATTACGTGCAAAAAAACTGATAGAAATACGATATAAAATTCATGGGCATGATTTTACTGAGCTTTTGTGTTGGTACATCAGACCCTATCTGAGAAACGAAATCAGGAGTTCTTACAATTCAGAGATTCTTGCAGGGAGCTTATTAGCATGTATTGATGCTGAAAAGTTAGCTCAAGAAGTTTTATTTCAGAGCTTACTTGCTCGTATTGGCAGATAATAATGATTGTTAGTCCATCAGAAAATTTTAAGGTGAAAGAGAACAAATTAAGTATTTTTAGGTAGCTTCACAGTAAACAAACTACCTTTACCTACTTCCGAAACGACCTGGATAGTTCCTGCATGTCCTTCTATAATCCGGTGAGATAGATGTAGTCCTAAGCCACTACCTGAGCGTTTATTTTTGCCTTGGCGAAACCGCTCGAAAATTGTTGCCTGATCTTCGGGCGCAATCCCATATCCTGTATCTTGTACCTCAATTGTTACCGAATCTTGATTTTCGGGATGAGGTGATGTTTCAAAAATGCGGATTGTGATCCCTCCTGTATCTGTAAATTTGATGGCATTGGCGATCAAATTATTTAGCACCCGCCGTAGTTCCAAGCGATCGCCCATAATAATCCCAGGGCTTTTACTCAGTGGATCTAATTCACGGGTATCTATTTCTAGAGTCAAGCCTTTTTCATTAGTTAGAGGACTTAGTTCGCTCACTACTTCTTGAGATATCTCACGTAAATCGCATACTTCCCAATTCAACGTTTTTTTACCAGCCTCGAAGCGATAGACTTCTAGGAGGGTATTTACCATTTCCATCAAATTTTGGTTACTGCGAATCATGACTGCGATCGCCTGTTTCATTTCCGGCGAAATTTTGCAGAATGTTTCCATCTCAAACAAATTCAACATCCGATCGGCGGCGACTAAGGGAGTTCGCAAATCGTGAGTCAGACGAGAAACAAAGTCTTCGCGTTGGCGGGCCATTTTTTGTTGTTCGTCCAGACTGTGCTTGAGACGTAATAGCGATCGCACCCTTGCTAGTAGTTCATCAGTATCAAATGGTTTGCGAATAAAATCGTCAGCACCAGCATCCAAACCTTCAACAACGCTGGATTGGTGAAAGGCAGTAATCAACAGAATTGGAATATAAGGGATAGCAGGATTCTTCCGAATCTGACGTGTGACTTCATAACCATCCATCCCCGGCATCATCACATCTAGCAGAATCAGATCGGGTGGAGATTGTTCAACTTGCCGCAAAGCCTTTATTCCATCTGAAACCAAATCAATTTCATATCCCTCACTTTCTAAAATTACTTGAACCAAAATGAGATTATCTCGAGTGTCATCAACTGCGAGGATGCGATAAATTTTGTTATTTTCAACTACAGACATAATTTATCAACTTTTATCAACTTTTTTAGAAAGTAATTATACTTTAAATTTCGGATATCCTATTGGTGCTTGCCTAGCTTGAGAAGATGACTGATGCGGATTTTTAGCAGAGTAAAAAATCCCGTTGCCATCCACTTGTAAAGTTGCAGCATCGGCTGCTACAGTCGGTAATGTGATTTGACGCGGCAATTCAATTTTGAATATTGAACCGATGCCCACTTTGCTCTCAAGAAAAATTTTGCCGCCCATCATTCGCACCAGCGAATCTATAATTGCCAAACCCAGACCTGTACCTGGATATTTGCGAGTGATAGTTTGATCGACTTGCCGAAATGCTTCAAAAATACGTTTAAAATCTCTGGGTGCTATGCCAATACCTGTATCCCGAACAATAATTTCCACTCGATTTGCAGGTAGTTCCTTAAGCTCAACCCAAATCTCACCAGACTCGGTGAACTTAATGGCGTTAGAGAGCAGGTTAATTAAAACCTGTTTAATACGAACAGGATCATTAAATACTAAAGTATTTTGCAAATCGGTTCGCACGAGCAATGATAGATTTTTAGCATCAGCTAGAGAACGCATTTCAGCTACAGCAAGATTTATTACCTTTGATACATCAAATATTTCCGCCTTTAAGTCTAATCGTCCTGCCTCCAGCTTAGAAAAGTCAAGAACTTCATTTAGCAACATCAGCAAATGCTTACCATTATTCAAGACGCGCTCAACCATATCAGCTTGGTGGTGCGTTAGTTTACCGAACTTAGGACGCAGCAGTATTTGCGAAAAACCAATAATCGCATTCATCGGCGTTCTGAGTTCGTGGGACATAGTTGCCAAAAAATTTGATTTTAGCTGTGATGCTTCCAATAGTTTGAAGTTTTGTATTTGAATCTGTTGCTGTTGTCTCTCCAATTCTTGGTTCTTAAGAATGATTTGTTCATGACTTTCTCTAAGCTGCTCGTTGGCCAAAGCTGCCTGCATTTCAGCCCGATAAATCCGAATCGCACTCCGCAAAACCTGTGCCAAAGTTTCGGGAGATATCCTAGACTTAGAGAGATATTCTGTAGCACCAGCTTTAATTAATTGCACAGCAATTTGTTCATCTCCTTCACCAGTTAGGACTACTAAAGGAACTTTAATTTCTGAAGAACTTAGCTGTTGGAGCAAGCTTAGTCCATCCTGGTTTAGTAAGTGATAGTCGAGGAAAACACAATCAAATGCAGTGGTGCTTAAGGCAGAAAACGCATCATTGCCATCGCTTACTTCAGACAGTTCCATTTGAACACCTGCTTTAACCAGGGCATGACGGACTGCCATCCTGTCTACTTCGTCATCGTCTACAACCAAAATTTTCAGCGTCTCTTCCATCGGTTTTTATTTTTGCCGCCAAACATAAGTTGATGTACAACATTTCTCTTTTCAGATTATCCAACTAAAGAATATAATATTTTCGGACATCTAAAATCTGTAACTTGATTGACCAAGGCATTTCGCAGAATATTCAATCAATACTTGTTGAGCGTTGCCATCATCTCCACACACTTACTTAGGTAAGGTCAAAGGCTTTAGAATATATCTAATTGAATTTAAGTTGTCACCTTTCAATTAATCTGGTCAGCTTAGGGCAATTTCTGCGCTCCTGCTTTTAGTCCTTGTTATTACCTACATTTGACAATCCCTGCTTCGTTCCCCCGGCTCGGAATAGAATTCCAAGGCTCATAGCTGAAATCCTATCAAGATAAACTAAACAAGAATTTCAGTCCACCTAAGTAGACTTGAGCTATTAGCCAAGAACCTAAGTTTTGGGGAGATGTGGGCGAGTGTAATACTTTAACTGTTACAACAATATAGCTGATGACAAGGTTTTTAGACATGGGGCTTCTAACTCTTTTGGGCATTTCTTTGGGTTGAATTTAGTCTGTTGTATCCTCAATCTGGTTAATTGACCAGAGGATTGAAATTAAATTCCTAGCAAAAGACCAATGACTATCAAAAAATTGGCAATTAACAAACTGAAAACTATTACTCTGGAGACAACAAGCAGAACTGATATAAAGTAAAATAAAATACTTTATCAAGCTTAAAACAATTGTAAATGAGTGAACAAGCCACCGTCGTCAGCCATTGGTGAGAGTTGCATACCATAAGTTTGAGCAGTTTTACCCATCAGATTGATTAGACCAGGTAAATAAGAAAGTCTTGCCTGTACCTTTTTGTGAATCATAAGTAATCTTTCATCCTGGAATTTCGACAATTTTCTGAACATCGCAAGACTTGTGTTAAAATTTTCCTGGCGATCGCGGACTTCCACTGTTTGGAAAATTCCCAAGACCTTCTCGAAAACTTGAGGAAGAGTACCAAGTCCTTCCAAGGCTTTTAGCATTTGCAGTTGCCCTTGAATTCCTTTTGCGATTGTCCACCAACGAGCCTGACTTTTCAGGTTATGTGGAAAAGCTAATGCGAAACCTAAACCCATAGTCCCTAAGCTTTGTAGGGTTAGTGGAGAATTTAAAGCCTCTCTTCTGAAGGAGAGAGGAATGGAAGTGAGGTTTTCCAGATTCGGTGAAAAGTCGGAACTTCGATCCATTGTAATTTGTCCATTTTCGTAAGCTTTTTTAAAGCTTCATACAAGATAATTAGTAATTAATTCATGGAACATAGCAACCGAAAGCTGAATTCTGAGCAAGGGGGAGCAATTTGGCATTCATCTCAATATTTCATACTTTTTGTGCAAGTATCCATATATCTTCAGCTAGATATGCCCTCTATCTAAATATTAAAAAATAGGATATTTATTATTTCTCTCGGTGGATGCATACTGGTTGAAATATCATCTATCTTTGGTTTGGGAAAATAAGAGATAATTCTTACAAAAGGTAATACTTTGAAAGATGCAAACACCATCAGAGCCAGTGTAGCAATGAATGAAATTAGCATTATTTTAATTGAAGATCACGACTTAACGCGAATGGGGCTACGAGCTGCATTACAATCTCACAGTGCTTTGAAAGTAATTGGCGAAGCAGCAAATGCTACCCAAGGGCTAAAACTTTTAGAAACGGCAAAGCCAGATGTAGCTGTTGTAGACATTGGCTTGCCTGACATGGATGGTATTGAACTCACCCGTAAATTCAAACGTCACCAAGCTGAAACTGGGCAAACGGACACGAAGATTTTGATCCTAACAATGGATCATACAGAAGATGCAGTACTTGCAGCTTTCGCGGCGGGTGCTGATTCTTATTACATGAAAGAAACAAGCATCAGTAAATTAACGGAGGCTATCCAAGCAACCCACGGCGGTAACTCTTGGATTGATCCGGCAATTGCCAACGTGGTATTGCGGAAGATGCGCCAAGGTATTCCTGGAGAAAGTCAAAATTCTGATAAGCCGAAGACTGTAAAAATTGAGGCACTAGCGTCAGAATACGAGCAAGTTTTGGAAACATACCCTCTGACTCAACGGGAATTGGAAATCCTGGAGTTGATTGTAGCTGGCTGTAGCAACGGGCAAATTGCCGAGAAACTCTATATTACTGTTGGTACTGTAAAGACCCATGTTCGTAATATTCTAAATAAATTATGCGCCGATGACCGTACCCAAGCTGCTGTCAGGGCCTTACGTTCTGGTTTAGTAGCGTAAGAAGTGAGGGAGTGAGGGAGTGAGGGGGAAATAACC
>CAZZZY010000199.1:0-9288 GCA_964658545.1 uncultured Acetobacteraceae bacterium
CTCACCTGATCCGTGAGGGCTTGACTAAGAATTTCAGCTATGGAACGACTGCCTGGGAGTTTTCGAGCATTTACGCCGATGAATTGAGGGGCTGGCTTGGATCTTGTTTAGCGCCATCGTGGAAACATTTACAATCTCGTGCTGATGATTTGGATGCGGTTTACTTGGTGGGCGGCGGGGCGATGCTAGCGAATGTGAGTCCGATCGCAGCGCGGCAGGGAATCGCCACAATTCAAAACTCACAGATCGTAAATGTTCAGGGATTGCTAAAACTCGCAATTTCACATCAAAAATAGGGGGGATAACGATGGCTGAAAGTAACAGGGTGAGTGTTCCGCGAGAACTGATTCCGCATCTCAAAGCTGAAGCAGAGAGCTTGTTTTTAAGTGACGATTTAACGGCTGCTGTGTGCTGGATATTGCGTAAACATTTCAGAGATAAATCTAGTGCAGCTTCACCCAGCGTAAATCCAAACTTAAAAGTCGAAAGCTTGTCAGCTTACGATGATTTATTTACCACCTAATTAAACAATGAAAGTCAATCAAAGAGTTGCATTTTTTGTTGCTACCACTGGGTTTATAGCAATAGGCTATTTCGGAGTGCAGTACTTCGGACGAAACACAATGTTTACCCTCGCGGCGGCTGTTGGAGGTGGAGGAGCAATCAGTTATATCTTGCAGAAACCGAGTGAGCAACAATCTCCAGCCAGTGAGCCTGAACCAACAATCGCCCCAATGAAAACACAAAGAAAAACAAAGAAATCATGAGCGACACAATGCAGGTGCAACCAAGTTTAACGATAGTCGAGGTCATGACCATCATTGAGAGTTGCGAACACATTCTCCGCTTCGTACAAGCATCCGTAGTTTACAAACAAATTGAAGCATCTGAACGGTTTACTACGACCAACGACTTAAAAATGGGTGATGCAGTTCAAGCTCTTGTAGAGATTAATCAAGCGATTGTCAACTTCGATTTTGACCGCCAAGACGAGGAAATAGAAGATGCTCTCAACTCCACTTTTACGGCGTAATCAGCTTTATTGTTTTCGCGGTGAACAACTCCGTTACTGCCGGGAGAATAATCAAGGTTTCATTTTCGCTGACTCCAAGCACAGACATAAGAAGTTGACCCAAAGCCAAGTACAGCTTGAGGTTATCGAGATTGCTGAATTTTGTGAGAACTGATGAGAAGCGATGTCTACGACGGGCTACGCCTACGCACAGACTACCAATCACTGCGATCGCCGACATCAGAAGCATCAAGTAATCATACATCAAGGATTTTAGCATCATGACTAAACCAATCGGATATTACTGCTCGGTCACACCTGGAGATGGTTCGTTTCTGGATGAATTGCAAGAAGAACTTGGTAGCACTTTTGAAGAACTGAACCGGATCGAAAAGCTTCTCTTACTTCACACATTGACAACTAATTTGTTGCAAACAGAAATCATTTTGGTGGGTAGTTATCCATCTGACCAGGCACAGATGAAAATGACCCCGGTTATGAGGGATATCAATAAAAACCTTTTAATCGGGGAACATCTAGGGCTGATTGATGCAATCGTCAATCAATTGAAATATCAGCGATGAAATATCAAGCTTTTATAGTCAACATATCTTTTTAGGAGTGTCACTAATGGACTTTGCAATACGCAATCCGGTAATGGGGCATAGTTCCCACATTGATGAAAAAGCGCAAGCATGGGGAGGGTTTGAAGCTGATATTCTGGGCTATCTCAGCGATATAAATAAGCTAGAACAGTTTGCAGATTATGCCAATAATGCCCAGGAACTGAGTGACAGATTAGAGCCATTTCTGGACAATGCCAAGGTTGTCTTTGAAGCGATGGAGAAGTTGACCAAAGGTCAGGTCACTTGGACAGAGTTAAAAAAACAATACGGTTCTCATGTTGCGGGTGCTGTCGCCAAGGTTCGCAAACTTAATAGTGAGTTCGACCTAGAAATGAGCAAGGTAGATGCTCAAGACCGAAGCGATCTATTGCGAATTGACCAAAAACGTAAACACGCACTGACAGAAATCGCATCCCAACTTCACCAGGATTTACAAGCTGAACTTTGGCGGCATGAAAATAAAATCAGCAGCATTGAAAATCGACAAGCTGTGCAAGCTGAAAGACAAACTATCACAGCAGGATTAAGAGACAAACGCCAGCAACTTTTAGCTCGTGCGAGATACGGTTCACGGGCATTAGAACCAAATCTTGCCCCCCAAGAAGTGATACCAGTTACTAGCCAAACTTCTGCACCATCGTCAAGTGTTTCTGCAACAGGAACAGTCAGGGGATGGGGTTCGATGTTGGGTAACTTGTGGCAGAAATTAGGCGATAGATAATTTGTAATTTATTAGTAAAAGGATAAGGCTAATGCTAGTAAGGAAAGGCAATAACGATTCCGATAGCGTTAGTCCTTTTTCATTTCAAGGACTGACACCAACTCCACAACAACAGCAGCTTCAAACACCCGAACCATCAGCGCCACTGCCAGAAAATAATAGAGGTAGAACATTTAGACGCGCTGGTAATGTTTGTGAAATAGTGGGTGGCAGTTGTTTAAATTCAGCAATTATTTTCACCTTTCATCTATTGCAAGTTCACCCAGTTGGAATGTTCTTAGCTGTTGGCACTGCCCACCTATATTTTAGTGCTACTGCAACAGGTGAAGGGTTTGATAAGTTCGTCACTAATCTAATGAGTGGTTGCAGTGCGTCGTTAGCCTTGCTCTGTGCGCTTTCAGAGCCTATTGGTGAGTGGAATGAAAGCAGAACTTCCACTGATACAGCTAACACTTCAATTTCCCAGATGTATCAGCCTAAAACTGCTGATTATTCAAGCTGGGTGAATGGTGCTGGTATTGCCATAGTAATAGCGGTATTAATGATTTTTCTATTTGGGGGCAAGAAAAGTAAATGAATAGTTTTATTAGGTTTCTTTTTCGTTTATTACCAGATGAGTTTCTTAAGCAAGTTAACGCGCACAGCCTTGATGAGTTAGATGACCGTGGGCTAATTATTTGGGCTGATGATGTTGATTCGGGTGCTGTTATCTGGCCTCTTAGAAATGGACAAGGATAATAATGAATTACTTAACTGAGAAACATAAACAGTTATCCGAGTCACAACAATCGGGTTTAATGTTGTGGTTTGGTGGATTATCAATGGATCGCAAAGCCGTTGCAATTGGGCTAAGTTTAAGTGTGGGGCTTGGTTCAGTGGCTTTTGTCTGGCAGGGAACGAGTAGCGATCGCATTTACTTCTGCATTAAAAACCCACAAAAAAGATTGACCTGTGAGGATACGAATGGCAGACCGTTTCGCATGACTCCATATTATTGGGAGCAATGGAAGTTATCTGGAATGCCCCGACAAGTTGTGAAAGACCCTGCAATCGGAGTTCACGGATTAGTCAAAGCCACAAATAAAAACAAACCCATTTGGGCATTTGGTGGATTTATCGGATTTGCACTTGCAGGGTGGATGCTAAGGCACTGCCAATATGAGGAGAAGCAGAGGGCTGTATTTGAAGATATCGCCCAAAAACGGGATGCTGCAAAAGCAGAGATGGCTGCACGTTCCGAGTTGTTGGAAAGCTACCGAGATGTTGCGATCGCAGAAGTTCAACTGCAAGCTGACTTGGATCTAGTCGCCAACGATCGCACTGTTGATATTCAAAAAGCTGAGATTTACGCCCAAACTGAAATTGAAGTAACCCAAATGGAGGCAACTGATGTAATCTTTGAGGCAACCACGGCTGGGATGTCCGAGGCACAAAAGGCAGAGTACATTAAACAGTTGCGTGAGATGAAAACGCCGTATCTGCAAGGTAGCCAGAGTTTAGGACAAACTATTAATCCCAAGGATAAATTAGAAGATTCTGAATCTGAGCCTGGGCCGATGCCGAAGGCGGCAAGCTACGCGGACAGCAACGCAAATACACCTGATGCCTGGGTGCAAAATTTAGTGAAACAAACCTGTTTAATCTGGGGCAACCAGGGCGGTGGTAAAAGTTGGCTAGCTCGTTACGTTGTCAAGCAGAAAAAAGAGGCAGGTTACAGGGTTATTGTATTAGATCCAGACTCCAATCGTAGTGAGTGGCGTGGGGTTGAAAGTTATCACTCATGGTCGGACATTGAACAACAGATCCGTGATTACGTTAGTCAACTTGAGGCACGGTTACAGACCTTTAATAATTCATCTTTAAGTGAGGAGCAGTGGCGGCAGAAACTTTGGAGCGAGGGGAAAGCATTAGCCCTAATTTGTGAGGAGGCAACCACATACGGCGACTTCATTAAAGATACAGAACTGTTAGAGAAATTCGGGAAGCTGGCACTAACCAAAAGCCGTAAGCAAGAAATGCCATTAACTGTAGTTGCTCACAACAATACTCAGTCCTGTATGTTTGGCATTAAGGGATTACACAATCTGGTTTCTAAAATGCTTCAGGTTGAATGTTTGGCAGAAGTAGATCCAACTACACTGCAACCAAAATCAACGGGTCAAGCACGGATTAAACTTGACAGTTCCAGCGAACGGATTTTAGTTGAGTTACCTAAGATGAGTGCGAAAATATCTGACTTTGGTACAAGCGATGCCGAAGGTGGTAAACAACGCCCAGTCAGTGAAGAGGATCGTCAATCGCTAGAAAAGCTTTACCGTAGCCTAGAGTTCCCGGAGTCCAAGACAGACAGCGCTAAACAAGCGAAATTGCCAAGCGAAACGACGAAACAACCAATTGATGAGGACTCTAGCACCACTGAGCCACGTTTCACCAGGCTTAATTTGAGCCGCGAACAGGCTATTTCTGAGATTAAAAGGCTGCGAAACGAAATGAAATTGAGCCAGACAAACATCATCAAATTCCTTTGGGATGCAAAGCCTGGGGAGAACGAAGCCTACCGAAATGCCATTTCGGAGTACAAGGATTTAATGGGGTAGAGGTTGGTCTGTCTCGCTTGAAAGTTGACAGCACCGAAATTAAGACAGAAAGCCCCGGCATTGCACCGGGGCTTATTATTAGCAATTAAGCAGTCAGCAATCCAAATTCTTAATGAACGCGTCGATGGCTTTCCCCGCCGATGACTGACTGCCCATTTTCAGCTTGTTGAGTGTGCGATCGCACCTAATAACATCTCATTTATTATGTAGTATTCAATACAAATAGATCATTTAACTTTGTCATGTAATCTTGACATTTAATAATTTTATCCAACGCAATAATCAGCCTTTGAGTACTGCTCATGTCCACGCGTGGACATGAAGGGCATTCAAACCCTGATTCTGTCGTTCGCTAACTTACTGAGACTAATTTGATGAAATCTGGTATCTTAAGTAGGGCTTGCTGAGGTAAAACGAACCACAAGGATATGGGAAAGGTAGAAAGGATTTTAAATTGATTTTCGTTGAGCCAATTTGAGTAAATGGAAGTAAATATAAATACAATGAGCAGATGATTGATTGTCATAGAATCTTGATATTTAACCATCTCACCCAACGTAACAATCAGGCTTTGAGGGTTGCATCTGGGGACTACTCCCCAGATGCGGGCTGTAACCCTGATTCTGTCGTTTGCTAACTTACTGAGATAATTTAGAGAATTTTGGTATATTGAATTCTTGGTGGTGGGACAATATGCATTTTCAAACCACTTAGCGTAATAAACACGCTCTTTACAATTAAGATGTTGAAATAGCATTAAATCGATGCAGTTCCCCCTCAAGGTCTGCTTCCCAACCCATGAACCCTATTCACCCTGAAAATCTTAGTGTTCTGGAGAACTCACTGGCGTTAGCGATCGCAGAGGACTTTTCTTTAGAAAATGACCCCGATGTGATCCAGCAGCTGATTGGTGATAAGCGATCGCTCAACACCAAGCGCGAATACCAAAAAGATTTGAAAGATTTCTTCCTGTTTGTCGTCAAGAAAGAACCCAGCCGGGATTTGGTTTTGGAATTCCTTCACTTGGAACAGCGTCACGCCGTCGCTGTGGTTCTCAAGTACAAAGCGCACCTGATTAAGAAAAAACTGGCTGAAGCTACGGTGAATCGCCGTCTCAGTGCTATCAAGTCAATGGTGGAGATGGGGCGACGGCTGGGGGTCTGCAATTTCTCTTTAGATGATGTCAAAGGTGAAAAGGTTGAAACCTACCGTGACACAATGGGCATTCCAGCCGAGGACTATGCCCTAGTCATAGCCTTAGTTGACCGCAGTACCGTTAACATATTGGCAATTTTTTCATCACTAGCACTATCTTCCAACATCTTGAAAGCTATGCGCTGCACAAGCGATATCGGCACTATATGTTCACCGTGAGTAGATCCTTTATTTTCCCGAAGATATATATTATTATCAGTTTTTCCCTGTACAATAGACCAAGCCGCTTCAGAAAATTTACAAAACATTTTAGCTTCACGTAAATAACAAACAAAATGAACTTTATCTTCTATTTCACTAAAATAAGCGAGTTCACTAACAAGGTTTCTACAACGATATTCCCAACCATTACAGAACTGTCCTTTTGAGTTTAGTGCAGAAAACTCATAGAGGCTACGTAGAATTTTGGCTGTAGCTAGTGTAAATTTACTATTTGACATGATTGTTATGCTAGAAATTTATTTGAGGCTATTTGGTAAGGAACAACTAGCAGCCAATTAGCCATCGCTATTTTGCCTAAACTATTCATTCTTAAATGGTCTTTCTAATGCAAATAGAAAATCTCCTAAATCTACTCCTGTTTCTGGTTCCCAAAAATCTTCACTAGAAGTACCTTCTGGTGCAAATATATTAACAATAGGAAAATCAAAAATCAGAGGTTCTTTTACAGTAATACCCCAAGCATCATAGCCTTCATAACCGCAGTCAATTTGATAATTAGCGAGACTTTCTCCTAGCAGATGCAAATCTTTGTCGGCAGCAAAACTTTGTTCATCATATTTAAAAAGTTTTTCAACAATTACCCAACCTTGGATTGCATTTATAGGAAACGTTTCTTCATCTAATCCACAAGAACTTATAAAATTATTTTCGTCTTCTGGATTATAGTAATCTAGTGTATGAACTAATAGAGTATTCCCTTCGTAGTTTAATACTTTGTTAGTTGGCTCAAATATTACTAATGTTGTACAAAATTGCCAAAGTAATAAAACTGCATCTTTAGGGTGTAGGGAAATAGCTAAATGTTGTGCAAAACCTCGTTTATGATACGCACAAAGTTCTTGAGGATTAATACGTGTAACTTCATTTTGAAGAAGGAGTCAGAAGTCAGAATCCAGGAGTCAGAATCACTTTCGTTGGGGATTCAGACCCCAACGAAAAAGTAGACACCGTGCAGACGATGGGGTTTTAAACCCGTTTATTCATCCGCCACTCGCACAGAATTCAATTCTGAATTCTGGCTCCTGACTCCTGAATTCTGTTTGATAAAAATTCTTGATATACTGTGAAAAATTGAATGTTGATTTTTCTGGCTTATACTTTTCTGCTATCATTTTTAATGTGTCCAAATGTGTTGAGCCTTCACCAGACCCTTTGATACGCATAAAACCAAAACCAAAGTTACCACAATATTTTTTAAAATCATTAAACTCTTTTGAATTTAATAGTTGAGGGCTATCTAGTAAATGACCAGAACCAAAAGCACTATAAGTCAAATTATTTTCATTTTCTTGGATGTTGATTTCTTCACATATAAATTTAGAGCAAAGGTAGTATTGTTTTGGCTTTTCACCTATGCCTACTATTAAAAAAACAGTATCACCTACTGTGTTCAAGACGGAGCGTTTGTTTGTTCCTATGCCAGTCAAAGCTTCGTCATAGTCAATTTCTTTTACCAAATATTCGTCAATTATTGACTCAGCAGGTAAGTAACCCAGTGCATTATAATTATGATATTGAACCCAAAATTTTGGTTCAGTATCAATTTCTTTTTTCTTTCGAGCAGGTGTCCAAATATTGCAGTTATACTCTGGGTCAATTGTATTTATCCAGAATCTTTCTCTTTCAAGCAGTTTATCTTCTGTGCATTTTTCAATAATTTTAAAATCAAATAAGCCTGTTTTCCCTGGTGTAGTCACTACCTCTTTTAGCTCATATTTTAAAAAGGCATATCTAAGGGGATAACTTCCTATTTCTAAAACATTCGACTTATCTAAGCCTCTTGTGTGTTGCTTCCATCTCCTGTATATGTTTCGTGATTGTCCAATGTAAGACTTGCCATTAACAGTATTTAAAATTTGATAAATGCCACAAACCATGTTTATTCTCTTTTCTCAGAAGTTGGAGCAGTGATAGGAGTTACAGATAATCCCTATAGTTAAAATGCCCAAATAAACCAAGAAAATTAATCTACTCTTTAAACCGAACCAGTACCAGAAAGCGCGATCGACATCAGAGTGAGAGAGCGAACAAGCCCAAGAGACTAAGCGCGATCGCACTAAGCCAAGGTAACGCACTTCTATGCGATCGCGTCTATCGATTTAGGTATTGAGCCGAAATACAAGTAAAGGATTTAATCACTAACCCCCCAGGTGCGATCGCATGACTCTTCTATTATTTGTTGCAATACGCGCTCTGCTTCTTGCCAAAAGTGATGTTTACTCATTCTTTTTGTGGCGCTTTTGCATCTCCCTCTATTTGAGCGATAAACCGATCCAGCGCTCTAGATGCGGCTCGATATTGGGGCGAGGTACTGGCAAAGCTGCCCCTGCCTGTGGTCAAAGATTTAAGAACGCGATCGCGTATTTCCTGATAATCTGGCGGTGCAGCGCGTTCGCACTGCCTAGAAGCATCCATTTCAGCCTCTAGCTCTCCGACTTTCCCAAAGTTACAGATAACTGCCTCTGTAACTCTTCAATCTGCATCTGTAACTGTTTTGCTGACTCATTAGTTACAGATATAGTGTCTGTAACTACCTCAGTTGTTACAGGTACTTTCTCGGTAACTTTCCTCTGTAACTTCGAGGTCAGTTTTTGGGCGATCGCTTCCAGATTGTCAACCGTTAAATCGTGGTCAAGCCCTACATAGCATTTGGCCAGCTTACCGCTCGACTTCCGGTAAGCGTACCAGTAGAAAGCATCGCCCTTGGTGCTTTTCTCTTTTCGTACCGTGTAGGCCGGCTCGGTACTTTTGGGAACGTACCGGAATGATTCAGCGTTCCCTAGCCACGAGAGCCAGCGTTCCCAGTCGTTGCATAAATCGAGCGTCACGAAGCTCGTTTCTATAATGCCTTGCGCCACCGATGGCAGTGATGGTTGTCTCCCCATTTGACCTCTG
>CAZZZY010000200.1:0-9282 GCA_964658545.1 uncultured Acetobacteraceae bacterium
GCGCGGGTCTATTTACCATCAAAGAATGATTCATAAAAATCTGAAACGACGTATTGACTTTGGTACACAACATGATTCTTTTGTATAGTGCGTAAGTCCAAAATCAAATCGGATTGCTATAGGCATTGCTAATTACGCCAAATCCGTAAGGATGCTGAGACTAAATCCAGAAGAAAAATAAACTTTTTCCTGCTTACTTAATTACCTAAGTATATATACGTACTCATACCGTACCACGATTTGAATTACAGATGTGGATTATCACAAAAACAGAAATGTTTCTTTACATCCATCACGGGCGATCGCCTGTACACAGCTTTCATCACTCTCCCCAGATACAAAAACAATACACAAGATTTTCAGGCAAAAGAGATGATTTTAGCCATACTGTTAGGAAATAAAGCTCCAAACCAAGTCTCAGTCTCTTGTTTAAAGGTTGGCTGAAATTTTTCTTTGACCAGAGTTATGGAAGAGCGTTCTCAAGAATTATGCTCTTGTTTCAAATAAAATGCCTACAAAATAAGGCTTTCAATGATTTTGAACCAGGTTTTCCATATAAATAACCGAAGAACCAGAAGTATAAAGTTATTGATAAGTTATTATGAAGATAATATAAATTTTTTATTGATAAATCAGTAGAATTACTCAGAAGTTAGATTTTTATCCTTAATTCATCAGGTTTATAGGTTGATTAGCCAGTGTCCTTAGTTGAAGCATCAGGATTCTTGACAAAACATCTCGACTCGAAGTTTTATAAATAATAATATTTCCAATCATTAGGAGCAAAGGGCAAGCAATCCCAATCCTTGTGATTGCTGCCTTTGGCTCAATTGCAATGACATTTGTATAATTACTTCTGTGTCTTTGGTAAGGCTATCCGGTCTATTCCAAAACAGTATTTTGAGTGTTTTTTTGTTTGAAAGTCCCCTATATCAGGTCTACTGGATATAGTAAGCCATCCATTGATCTTGAAATTTTCTCTAGAGGAAATTTATTTCAATCCAGCAGCATATTTCTAGAGGTGAATAAGTGCTTCCTGTATTTTCTGTCCAAGATTTGGGTAAAGAAATCACTTCTTTTTTGGGTGAACAAATAACACCAGCAGACCTAGAAATCTGTTTGTCTGCAATAGAAATTATCAAACCATCTTTAGCAAAGCAATTTTGGCAATTACAAAATGCCAATCCAGGAGTTTATATTGTTCTGGAAGGTAAAGTTAGATTATTAGACAGTGCTGATAATTTAATTACTACCCTGACCATAGGCGCAACTTTTGGTGAAGGTACATTGTTTAGCAGTGAGGATTGGCAAGTTTATACAGCTAGGGCTTCTCATGACTTAAAGCTTTGCTATCTCCAAAAAGCAGTGCTGGAAGTTTTGATTGATAAGTATCCTACTATTGGCGATCGCCTACTTATTCGGGCTGAACTTTGGGATTTATGGCTGAGATATTGTGCCACTACACCACAACATCCAGCTACTTTGCTAGGGATATTGCAAGCACTATCTGTATTTGAGCAGCATCATCTAGAAATTGGTTCCCTACCGCCAGAGTTTGATCAAGATAGCCAATTGTGGATTCTCTATCGAGGAGAACTGACAAATGGTGATGGACATAAACTGACATCTACACAAATCCAGATATCAAAACCAGAGGGTTGGCAAGTTACACAGCCCTCTGTTGTATACCTATTGAAAAAGGCTGATTATTCTTCTGCACTGCAACACTGGCCAGACTTAGCAGGATTCACCAACTCACAGGTAATTCCCTTGACAACTGGTCGAAAAATCCAGTCCAAACCCTTACTTGCACCACCAGTTAGTCGTGAACACAAAGTAATTCCCTTTCCTACCCAGTCATTAGGAGAACAAAAACCTCAGCCAAAAAAACAACGCCATTTCTTTCCTAGTCCCAAGGTGAAAGCTGGACATTGGTGGGGACATTTAACTAAGCAATATCCTTTCTATGCCCAACAAAGCGCGTCTGATTGTGGTGCAGCTTGTTTAGTCATGATTGGTCGCTATTGGGGCAAAAATTTTAGTCTCTCCAAGTTGCGGGAACAAGTGAACGTTAACCGTGATGGAGCCTCTTTGCGTGAGCTAGGAACAGTAGCCGAAACTCTCGGTTTCACTTCTCGACCAGTAAAAGCCAGTCTAGACAAATTTGCCGAACAATCTTTACCCGCGATCGCCCATTGGCAAGGCAAGCATTTTATTGTTGTTTATAAAATTACTCCCAAAAAAGTCATTATCTGCGATCCAGCCATCGGTCAACGCACTCTCAGCGATGCCCAGTTTTTAGATGGTTGGACTGGTTATGCCTTATTACTACAACCTACCGTAGACCTCAAAAATGCAGAAGAAGCTAACAACAACCCCTGGCAGTTTTTTGAGCTAGTCAAACCCCACTGGAAAGTATTGTTAGAAGTCTTTATCGCTTCGGTAGTGCTGCAAATATTTGGCTTAGTATCACCCATATTTACCCAAATTCTGCTGGATCGGGTAATTGTCCAAGGCAGTATTGTCACCCTCAATGCTGTCGTTGGCGGGATGCTAATTTTTGGTTTATTTAGTCTTTTCGTGAGTGCTATCCGGCAATACTTACTAGACCACACAGCGAATCGGATCTCCGTTGCTATGTTGGTTGGGTTTATCAAACATACTTTTCGGTTGCCTCTATCGTACTTTGAATCACGTTATGTGGGGGATATAGTTTCCCGCATCCAAGAAAACCATAAAATCCAACATTTTCTCACAGGCGAGTCCCTATCGATCCTCCTGGATTTGATGACAGTTTGTATATATCTAGGGGTGATGTTTTGGTACAGTTGGCGCATGGCATTGATGGCACTCCTGACCATACCACCATTTTTTATTTTGGTATTAGCTAGTACAAATATCTTGCGCCGGATATCGAGGGAAATTTTTACTGCTGGCGCTAAAGAAAATAGCTATCTGATTCAAGCCCTGACGGGAATCCGTTCTGTCCGTTCTATGGCCATCGAACAATCAGTCCGTTGGCGTTGGGAAGAACTCTTAAACAAATTAATTAAAAAAAGTTTTGCGGCTCAAATTATCAATAATCGCCTACAAATCATCAGTGGTGCCATTAATTTATTCACAAGTACGGGCTTACTTTGGTTTGGAGCAATGCAGGTAATTAATCAAGAACTGACTATTGGACAATTAATTGCCTTCAATATGTTGTTGGGTAATGTGATGAGTCCCTTCAAACGCTTGGCAGTTGTCTGGAATCAACTACAAGAAATCATGATTTCTGTAGAGAGGATTAATGATGTTTTAGGTGCTGAACCAGAAGAAGATTTACAAATTCAAGCCCGCCAGCCTATTCAGTATTTGCGTGGTCATATTCGCTTTGAAAATGTGACTTTTCGCTATCACCCAGAAAGCGATATTAACATTTTAGAAAATATTAATTTTGAAATTCAACCAGAACAAACTGTAGCCATTGTTGGGCGTAGTGGTTCTGGGAAAACGACTTTGGGTAAACTTATTTTAGGCTTGTATCCACCAACCGATGGGCAAATATTAATTGATGGTCACGATATCACAACAATTGCTCTTAAAAGTTTGCGATCGCAAGTTGGTGTAGTTGACCAAGATACTTTTTTATTTGGTGGCACTATCAAAGAAAATCTGACCATAGCCTATGCCGAAGCCACGCAACCAGAAATCATCCAAGCAGCAAAATTAGCTGGAGCAGACGAATTTATTCAAAAATTACCAATGGGTTATGAAACCCAAATCGGAGAAGGTGGTGGACTACTTTCAGGAGGACAACGCCAAAGAATTGCCATCGCTAGGGCATTATTAGGAAATCCCCGCTTAATTTTATTAGATGAAGCAACCAGTCATCTTGATTCGGAATCAGAAAGAATAATTCAAAACAACTTCAAAACTATTCTTCAAGGAAGAACTAGCATTATCATTGCTCATCGTCTTTCCACAATTCGCAATGCAGACCTGATCATTGTTTTAGATCGGGGAGTCTTGCTAGAGTCTGGTACTCATGACGAATTAATCGCCAAAAAAGGCCATTATTATTATCTTAATCAACAACAATTCAGACAAACTGGTTAATTTTGAACTAATTATGCGTTCACCATCTTCTAACCCATTCGATGCTCAACAAGAAATCGAGGAAAATAAAAAATCTGCTCCTTTAGAAACAAAAGAAATAGCAGAATCTTCAGATATACATTCTGGTACAGAAGAATTACTCGACGCTTTACCTCGTGTCTGGACACGTTCATTATTGTACTTACTGATTGGATTTGCCGCCGCCATCATACCTTGGACAATGGTCAGCCATATGGATGAAACAGGAACTGCTAGAGGTAGGATTGAACCCCAAGGCGCAACTCAAAGATTAGACGCTCAATCAGCAGGTAATGTCAAAGCGGTAAACGTCAAAGAAGGGGAGCTAGTCAAAGCTGGACAGGTTTTGGTCGAGATGGAGTCTGATATCTTGCAAACAGAACTACAACAAGCACAGACCAAGCTAGAAGGGCTACAAAATCGGCGATCGCAATTGGATGTGATGAAAAATCAACTGATGCTATCTATAGAGCTTCAAGAGCAACAAAATAAGTCCCAAGAGTTGGAAAAAATGGCTCAAGTTAATCAGGAACAGCAAAATCTTGATGCCAAACAGAGTACCTATAGCCTCCAGAAGTTAGAAAAACAGGCATTAGTGAATCAGGTAAACCAGCAGATTAACAGCATCAGCAATGATCAAACCTCATCTCACAATCGTTTGAAGATAGATTCAACACAAGTCCAACGGTTTAAACGACTGATCCATGATGGTGCGGTTTCTGAAACCCAAGTCGATCAACTGAAAAAGGAGGAAGAAGAAAGTCTACGACTATATAAAAAAGCACAATCAGACTTGAAGCAAGCTAAATTCCATTTAATTGAAGAGCAGAATCGTTACCAAACAACCATGAATCAGTTAGAAGCTGATATCAAACAAGCAAAACTCCGACTGCAAGAAGCCCAAAGTAGCAATCAAACCTTAATACAGACAGGGAAACTGGCTGTAATCAAAAGTCAGGAACAACTAAAAGACCTGCAAACACAAATTGCTGCACTCCAATCAGACATAGCTCAGACTCACAGTCAAATCAATTCCATCAAGCTGCAATTGGTACAAAAATTAGTGCGATCGCCTATCGAAGGAACTATATACGAACTCAGCGTCACTAAATCAGGATCTGTATTACAACCTGGTCAAATGGTCGCCCAAATCGGCCCTAAAAACGCCCCATTGATCCTCAAAGCACAAATTCCTAGTAAATATAGCGGCTTCTTACAAGTGGGTATGCCAGTCAAAATCAAATTTGATGCCTATCCCTACCAAGAATATGGCATAGTTCCAGGCACAGTTAATTGGATTTCTCCAGACTCCAAAATGCAGCAAACAGCCCAAGGCAGTGTTGACAACTACGAACTAGAAATCACTATACCTAAACCCTACATTCAAAATGGTGACAAACAAATAGCCCTACGTCCTGGTCAAACAGCCAACGCCGAAGTAATTGTCCGCCAGCGGCGCGTGATTGACATGGTTTTAGATCCCTTTAAGAAACTACAAAAAGATCGTCTATAAGTTTAAGTTTAATTATCATCATTTGTCATGTCACAAGTTTTAAATATCACGACAAAAGACATCATTGAGTACATCAAATCTTCCTGTCAAATTCCTAGCGTGCTAGAGGCGATCGCTACTCAAAAAATTATCAGAAAAACTTGTCAGCAACTAGGTATCACTATCAGTGAGCAAGAAATACAACAAGAGGGGGATAGACTACGCTTTGCCAAAAAACTTGTCCGCGCCCAAGATACTTGGAACTGGCTGAAACAACATCATCTGTCTCTAGATGAATTTGAAGATTTAATCAAGACTACTATCCTCTCTAACAAATTAGCAGAACATCTTTTTAGCGATCAAGTAGAGACTATCTTTTATCAAAACCAACTCGATTATATTGCCGCAGTCACCTATGAGGTAATTTTGACAGATGGGGACTTAGCCTTAGAACTTTTTTATGCCATCCAACAAGGAGAAATTACCTTTACAGAAATTGCTTATCAATATATTCTTGATCCCGAATTACGCCGCATAGGTGGATATCAAGGAATCCGGCGACGTAGAGATTTTCGAGCAGAAATTGCTGCCGCCGTGTTTGCAGCCAAACCATCACAAGTCCTTAAACCAATTAGCACTTCTCAAGGCGTGCATTTAATTTTAGTAGACGAAATTATTCAACCTAATTTAGATGAGGAGTTACGTCAACAAATTATTAATAATTTATTAGCAGTTTGGTTACACCAACAAGTTCAAAAAACCGAATTTTATCCCCAGCTAGACCTAGAGGAGGTTATGTCATCTGCATCTCCAGAACTGCTGAAACAGGCTTAATGTAGATAAAAGGTTTGTAAATACCTGCTTTGATACTTCTTGTCACCACTCTACAAAATATCTCTTTGCCCTTTAAACTGTTAATCACATAGTCATATTTTCGGCTAATTAACAATAAAAATTAGCCATTTTTTCGTATGTATTATAGCGAATCAGATAACTAGCAACTTGGGTTAGTTAATAATTTTTTTTAATGAAAAAAGTCTTTATGCCCTCTTTTAATTATCTGATATAAAATAATTAAAAAAAATTGTATTGCTTTTTTTTGTACTTACGTATATACTCTATTGCGTAAGCAAAAGAATAAATTGCTTATAAAGTTTAATCAACAATAAGTTTGAATAATATCATGATAATTTCAGACTTAAGTGTTCTGGAAACAGTCGAAGAATCCGCCAATATCCAAGGTGGATCTCTTAATGCGCCTTTGTTTACTTTATTTTCGCAAGTTCAAGTATCCAATAATTTCAATGGCGGTGTATCTGCATCTGCATCTGCATCTGCTAGTGTTTTTAATTCTTGGGCGTTGGATGACGCTTTGACTAGAGTTGCTGTAAATAGCCCTCAATTTGTAGCATCGTTAAACGTAGTTTTTGCTGTTAATGCTGATGCACATCTAAATTCGATAATGTAGCACCTGAACCCCTTTACTACCTTAAGTAAGTCGGTGTTAATATTTCAAGCTGTGTTAAGAAGTTTAAATGTAGGGTGTGTTGTTGTGCAGCACAGCGTACCGACCCAAAATCAACAATTACAAGGTGCCTTAGCCTACGGCATAATACGATGACGTAGTGATTTTCGAGCATAAATTCTAGGCTCATTGTTTGCAGCCAAACCATCATAAGTTATATTTCGGCTAATTCACAATAAAGATTAGCCATTTTTTCGTATAACTAAATATTAAAAATTACTACTCTGATTAATAAGTTTTAGTTAGATTAAGTCTTTGTGTGCTCTTTTAATTCTCTGAATACAATAATTAAGAAAAATAAATAGTATTGCTTTTTTTTGTACTTACGTATATATTAAATCGTGTAAGCAAAAGAATAAATCGCTTACAAAAAAATATCTAAATCCATAGAAATTTTGGAGAATATCATGATTATTTCAGACTTAAGTGTTTTGCAAGCAGTTGAAGAATCCGCTAATATCCAAGGTGGAGATTCATCATCATTATTTCTGCCTCTGTTTGCTGGTACTCCAGGTACTCTCGTTGGAGCAACTAATGCTGCTACCGCAAGTGCTTCAGGTACAGCGAGTAATCCTTTCTCCACTGGCTCTATCATAGGAGTCTCCCTATCTGCCTCTTTAGCTCAAACTACGGCAGTCGCAGTTCTTGGTGGTGGTAGCCAATCTACTAGCGTTTCTGGTGCTTCCATAACTTTTTCACCAGGACCAAACGGTGCGCCTCTTTTACTCCGAAACCCACTGACAATTACAAATCCCTAATTGTTCCTATATTAGGAATTTAATAGGGTTTGCTTTAATAGAGACGTTGCTTGCAGCGTCTCTACATATCCAAAGTTGCCATATTTAACCCAGTGACATACTGCCTATGCTGCTCTGATGTGACAGCTTGGGCTTATTACTTTACAGTCCTACCAATGGATGGACTAAACAAGCTTTAAAAGGTTGTTTGAAAAGTACTTGACTATACTTTTAAGGACTTATTGATCCCCCCTAGCCCTTCTACAAAAGGGCGGAATTCCTAAATTATCACTTGAAAAGATGGATTTAGGGGTATCTAAAACGTTTTGATACCAACAAATAAGACTGACTTTCAAATAAAATGAAACGCCCACAAAATTTTTGTTTAATAGGTGTCCTCAGCCCTTGCAGATTTGGGGTTTGGAGAATTGTCCACTCCACAAAAGCAAGTGTGCCATCCATTAATGATTTCTCCAATTCTAAGAGCATGAGCAAACGAAATTAAGGAGTAAGCCTTGTGATATTTACGATCAATCAATTATTCAAGTTTTCTATCAGATATTTACCAGCAATTACAGCTATCATTACAGTCCTCCCATTACCAGTTAAAGCAGCTACATTAAGCTTAGTCACTCAACGCGCTGCTTTAGAAGCTAATGATGAAGTGAATTGGTCAAGTTTAGGTGAAGTATTCAATCCCGTTGCTCCTGACTTTTCTGCTTTCTTACCTAACTCTTTTTCAACAACATCCCAGGATGGTTTAAGTTTAGATGTCAATATACCTCCATCTAATAACCCTAATGTGACTCCACCGTTTGTCTTTCAAACTTTACCTTCTCCTGGCATTGCGACTAACTTCGCTCAAGGTGATTTTGTTCTCTTTGGAGGTATAGACCCAGCAGGTTTTGCTCCTCTTCCTCCTGGTACACCTGATCCTGGTACTCTGGGGAACGGTGGGCCTTTTACCATTACTTTTGCTAATCCTGTCCTTGGTGTTGGAGCTCAGATAGCTGCAGATACTAGTAATTTAAACGTTCAAGATACTATCACGGCTTTTGATAGCGCCAATAACGATTTGGGTACTTTCTCAGTCGCAAATATTTCGTCCCTAGCATTAGATAATTCGGCAGCATTTTTAGGGATTGAGAGTAACACGGCAGACATTTCACGAATTGTTTTTAGCAGTTCTGCTCCACAATTCGGCTTGGCTATTAATCAATTAAGCATTCTGACTCAAGTTCCTGAACCAACCTATACCTTGGCAATATTAGCTTTTGGTGTTTCAGGTGCTGTTTTAAAACTACGTCAACGCACTTGAGTACAACGCAAAAATGGAGTCAGGTGGATAGCAGGACTATTTCGTTCTAGACATAAATTGCCTATAACTAAAGTTCATAGGCTTTTAGCTA
>CAZZZY010000201.1:0-9265 GCA_964658545.1 uncultured Acetobacteraceae bacterium
TTTTTCTTATTCTTTCTTTTGCCTTTTAACTTTTTACTTTTGCCTTGTTCGGTCATCCAGGGACACGTATTTAATTCCTTCCAACATAAATAGATACAGCCTGTTAGTTGATAGCTAACGATCATACTTCTTATACTGCGATCGCACTATCTAAGCTTGGGTTATATCTTCCCGTAATTACTGCATTTTGCTTAGATGTCTTCCATTTACGCCCTAGCGCTAGCAATGCCGCTTCTATTTCATCATCATTAGCAGTTTCAATAAGTTCTACTAATTTCCTGCCACTATCCTCTTCTTGTGACAAAGGCTCCTGGGCTAACAGTTCACAGAAGTAACGGCGCGAGCAACTTCTCGAATTGCTTGTGCATCAAGTCCTTGGTAAGTGCGATCGCCAATATGAATATCTTGTCCCTGTCCGATATTAACCACTGACGCAAAGCTTCAACATCGTCATCGGTTTGATTTCCGTTGAGGATGCGTTGAATAATATCGTTGAGGTTACTGGGGTTCGCCATTTATCGGAGTTTTTTAGTTTTATTTTAGACGATAAAACAGTGAATTTACTTATCTCTACTCGCCTTGTTCAATTTTTGTCAATCAGCTAGGTAAATAAACTGGCATCTACATGAAAATAGTCCGCAAGCGCTTCTGCTTGAATTTTACTAATGGTGCGATCGCCATTGACAATTTGCAAAGCAACTTCCAATGAACCAATTACCTCAGCTAATGCTTCGGTCGTAATATCGCGTGCGTCCATCAGATGCATTAACATTGAATTAAGTGTACTTTGGGGGATTGGGTAATGAGTTTCTTCAAACTTCTCAATTAATGTCACCAACAGTTCCAACAGCATCTCTTCTTCTGGTGTACGATTGGGGCGATGCTCTAAGTTTTGGGCAAGTGCGATCGCTTGTTCGTTTTCTTCTTCTGTAGTAATTATTTTTGGCTGATACTCGGCTAGCAATTTACCGTAAGATTCAGGATTAAAAGTACGGGTCATTTTTCCATTTATCCTTATCATATTCGGCGTGAGTTAGGACATATTTAATATAGATTCTTTGAGCTTCGTAAACAATATCAACAATTAAGCGGTAGTTGTTTCCTTTGATATTAAATACAGTGAAGTTACCGACAGCTTCTGCTTTTGGATAAATAGCCTGAACTTCAACCAGATTTTTCCATTCTGCTTTAGTTGCCACCCTATACCAATCATAAAGTGCATCGCAGGAATCTGCGTGTGCTTCACAAAAATCCCGCAGAATTCTGCGACTAATAACGTGCATTTTAATTGACTCTGATTACGACTATTAAAATTTTCTCCCACATTGGCGGATTAACGAAGGTTGGAGTAGCGCTTGGGCACTTTTTAGCAACAGTTTGGGATGCCAACGGTAATTGGCTAAAGCTAGCTTCTCGCCATGTTAAAGATAAAAGTCAGTTGCTGGATTTGCAAAATAGCCTGGATGATGCTATCCGGTTGCAGCAAGCAGGAGAGAAGGGAGTTGAGGTAGAAGGTTTTTAGAGGTTTTACTAAATTCCCCTTAAATTACCACTCCGCTCTCAAAACTCTATTTTTATGCGATCGCATAAAGTCGGAACGATAGTACATTTGAATTATAGCTTGGAACCCTTATTAAATCGTTCGGCTTTTTTCTAACTCTATTTAAAATAGGCGAACCGTGAGTGATGAGTATACACAGCAGAATCATCAGGAGAAGTCAGCATGACAGAAGCACAAATCCAAGACATTTACTCACGCCTGGACAGCCTTACAACTGAGGTAAATTCTCTCAAGTTACTAACTGGGACAATAGGGACAAGCCAAGTAGCGATCGCCCAAATCCTGAACACTCAACAAGAACATACTCAAATTCTGAACGGCCACACCCAGCTACTCAATAGCCACACTGCTGATCTGACTCAACTTAAATCAGATGTGGGTGAGATTTTGCGGATACTGCGCGATCGCAATGGTGGGAGTGGCTTGTGATTGTGGCGATCGCAACTGGGCACAATTCAAGGAACTTGAAAGAGAGTTCGCTGGTAATCATGGCGTGGAAACTTGGGCGGATGTTTTAAATTTCCGCATCATGCCTGCGCTGGAACCTGAAGCTAAAACATGGTTGCTAGTCCAAAGATGTAGCCAGGGTATTAAATCAGTAAAAAAGATTTCGTGAAAACAGGCGATCGCAGCCCTTTCCTTTGGCATCCTCCTCCGAGCTTAAAAACGAGGAACTACATTAACATTATTATTTGGTTGAGCCGGAGTAACTTCTGGTTGAGAAATATCGGGAGATGGAGTTGCTGAGTTTGGAAGGTTTTTAGGTTTAGGAATAAGAGTGATTTTTCGGCGAATGGGTTTTAGCTGACCGTATTTATCTTCTACCAAAATTCCTAATTCTATGGGTAGGACTGTAATACGCTCAGAATCTATAGCCTTTACTTGTTTATCAGAATGCAACAGAGTAACTATGACATCCTGTGGATCTGCTTTGACTTTCCAGCTAAGAGTTACTGTTGTACCTTCATCTAAATATTGCGTTGATTGCTGATTGCCGTTAATTCCGAAGAATTCAATTTCAAAAGCTTTAGATGTAACATTAATATTAATTGGATTAGAAGGCTTGATATTTTGTGGACTCTGAAAAGGAGATTTACTACTAACTTTTAGTAGAATAGTATATTTTCCTGGTGTACTGCCTACCATAGATATAGGTACATTTTTGCAAGTTAATTTATTCCTATTTTGGCATTGCTTTTGAAGTTCAGGAGGAATTTCTTTGCTAAAATCAAACTTACTTACAGGAACTAATGTTCCATTTTCTTGTTTGTTGATAATCTCAAGGTTTGCTAACTGTTCTGCATTAATAATTTCCCAACTTAAATTTACTTGTTGACCTTTTTCATACTGAGGTTTATCTGATTTAAAAGAATCGTTGATTACTTCTGGCACTGGTAATAATTTTATTTCTATTGGGGGTGTAGTTTTTTCATCTATTTTATTATTTCGGTTCTTATAAGCTTCTAGTGTAAATGTATATTTACCTGGTTGTTTAGCCGCTGTTATAAAATTATTGCAAGTCAGAATATCATTTTGTATTTGACATATTTTACCGTTGTTTAATTCTTTAATTGTATATATATATTCTTTTGGTTCGATGTTTTCTCCTGTAAAAGATAATTTTAAGTTTTCTAATTGTTTAATATTACTTACTTGCCAATTAAAGCTAATATTATTACCTTCTTGATAACTAGAACTTGTTGGTTGAAAAAAATCTATTTTTGCAGGTTCTGGATGTAAGATTCGCCAAATTATAAATACACTTCCTCCCAAGACTCCTAAGATTAGCAATAATAATAGTAAAAATTGCCACCAAGGACGGGCTTTCCAAATGAAAGTACCTTGAGGTAATTTATCAGGTAGAGGTAATTGCTTTTGATCTTTAATCTCGACTTGAAAATTGATAAATAATCCCGAACCTAGCCAGGGTTGTCTCCAGGAACTAATGGGTTCCACTATTAAATTGATATCTGCACTTTTCGTAGGTAGCAATCTGACTTTTAATGGTTCAAATTTATAGTTGCATAGCTCTTCCTCATCTTGAGTCTTGGCATCTAGAACTATTTCCCGTTCAGTATTTCCTCGATTGGTTAATTTCACATAGTATTTGCCAGCAGTACGACTAGCTTTCCCTAAAATAGTATTTAATTCTACATCTAAGTCATAAATTTCTGGTATTCTAAAATAAACCAAATCTAATAGTATTAAATCTGGTCGATTTTGAGAAGATAATTGAATGGTTGGTGGATATGTCCCTGCAAAAGTATTCGCCGGAGGATGAATTTCTAGTAATATTTCGCCTCGGGAATAGTCATTTAATTCTAATCCATTTTCTTGTGCAAGTATCCCTACACCTTCATAACCAGTTCTTGGATAACGGATTGTAAACCAAGTATCATCTAAATCTGCACAAGTTAAACGGAAACGGTCTACTTGTTGGCAACGATTGTTAACGGTAACAGTTAACAATAAAGGTTGACCGGGTTTATAAATTAATGGATTGTTGGGGTTAGTTGCAGGTTTTATAGTAAAGGTGGGGTCATCTCCTCCACGTCTTACAGTTTGCTCTTTAATTAAAACCTGAATTTGTAAAGGGAATGAGATAGGTGTTTCTTGGGGATAATCTTCAGGAGCATCGACAATTATTCTACAATCATACGTCCCTGCTGGGGTATTAGGAGGAATTTGAAACTCAAAAGAAACTTCATAACTTGCTTGTGAAGCTAGTGTAAGACATTCCTGTAAAGGATTATTTGAGATATTTAATAAGTTTTGAAATGCTTCATCAAAATAGACATAAATTTGAGCATCTTTGTAGCCTTGGTTGGTGATACTTGCATATAGTTGTACGTGATCACCTGGCATACCCATTAAAATATCAGGAGGATTAATAATGACTTTTAGTACGCTGGTAAATTGATTTTGCATTCCATTAATTTCCTGATTCAATTAAGCGTTTTAATTGTGGTTTACATTTTTTACCGCTTGGCGTTGGTTGACATTGCTCACCTCCAATAATAGCCATATTTTCTCGACTATTAATATCAATGCTGTAAATAGGGTATCCTGTATTAGCAATTATTTTTCCTTTAACTGCTTCAGTACTTCGTTTACCTTCAGGGGTTAATGTCCAAACTATTACTTGTCCATCATCACCAGCACTTATAAGCTTTTTCCCGTCACTAGAAATAGCTATACTACGAACTGCTTGTTTTCCAACCTGCCAACGATCGCTTACGCAGTCTTTTTGATAAAATGGTTGCTCTGGGTTTGGTTTAATAGCACTTTGGCATTTATAATCCAAGATTGTAATATATCCTTGTGAGTCAGATATTGCTAGGAATTTGGTTGCAGGTATAAATACAACACTCCAGACTCTGTCATTGTCTCCATAACTACTATTATTATCTGCTACGTAAAATTTACCTTGGCTCAGCTTAAGTTTAACTAAATCAGCTTCAGTAATCTGATACTTGCTTAGAGGAAAAGTCTTAAGTTTGTCTAAATCTAATAAAACTAGTGAATTATGATTTCCTGCCACAGCTAAAATCTGATCATCATCGCTCAAAGCCATCGAATAGACATCATAATCGACATTAATAATTCTTTCTGGTGTTTGTTTAAACTCTTCTGTCGGAGAATTTCTCGACCATACAAGTACCTTACGATTGGGATGACCGCTAATTAAATATTTTTTATCATTTTGAGTAAATACTAAGTCAAATACTTTGTCAGTATTACCAACAAAATTTGTAACTTTTAATTCAGCTTCTTTTTTGCGTTTTGCGAGATCCCATATTTGAATAACGCTATTTTTCATCCCCGCAGCAACACGATTATTTTTATGTGGATCGAATCTTAATGAAAATACCTCTCCACCTGTTTCTCCCAAAACTCCTTTTGGTTTTTGAGGTTCATCATCTCCTTCAGGGTTTAAGTCTAAATCACTATCATTAATTCGCCAATGCCTAATTGTGCTATCATTTGAGCCACTAACAGCAGAAAGAGAATCTGCACTAAAACGAACTACATTAATTGAGTCTGTATGTGCAACTAACTCCGCTGGAAATAGTAAATAAAGTAATAATCCCAACAAGGCAATTAAAGCTAATTGCAACCATAGAGGAAAAATAGGTAAAACTTTTAATTCTAAAGCTTGCGTTGTGGGGTCTGTACCACCTAATCTTTGGTCTGATAATATGGCTTTCAAATCAAAACTTAAAGTTTTGACCCACCCAACCCAAGGACGTTTTGTTTTAACCTCTAATTTTAGTTTACTGCTTTCCCCTATTGGTAATTCAGCATATTCAGGAAATAACCTAGAAGTGCATTGACGGTGGTCTTTACCTTGTAATTGTATATCTACCTGTTGTTGAAGATTACTAACATTCTTAAATAGTAATTCAAAATTTGCATAATTAGATTTCCAGTCTGGAATCCACCAACCTCGACGAGGAATAGTTTGTTGTTGAGGTGTTGCTTGAAATTGAATAAAACCTATTGGTAAAACTTCTAAAATACCTTGGGGGCTATGAAAAAAACCATGTTGACTTGTAGCTTCTATAGTGAAGGGATACTCTCGACTTAGTGCTTGGTTTGAGGATGGAGGTTGACATTGAAAAATAGTTTCTATTTGAGCATTTGGTTCTAACAATAACCGTCTTTCCGCTCCACCATTTAGCCAAGATGCTTCAATACCAGCAAAACGCAACACTACATCAACAGGTATATGACTCCAGTTTTGCGATCGCACTACTATGTTTGCCGGATTGCGAGGATAAACTTGAAAGCGTTGTACTGGCAATTCCACACTCACAGATTTTAATCTTTCATCTAGCTCAATTCTCAGATACACCACAAGTGTGCGTTCTTGCCGTAACCAAGGAGACACAATTTTAATTCTCAGACTTGCGGTACCAACAAATTTAGGTATTGGCGAGTCAAAAATTATAATTTGGAACTCCGTAATGCTCCCCGGTGGTTTTGCCGCAGAAATTTCTGGAGAAAGACGATACCATTGATTTCCCAAATTCGGATTAGTACCTGCTGGTATCACTTCGAGTTTAAAATCGGCATGTTGCTCACTGTCATTCATGACAGTAACTTTAAAGATAACTGGCTGACCACCAGGTCGAAATGTATGGTTTTGGGGAGAAACACTAGCATTTATAAAATTTTGTTCCATACAGAAAGTATTTTTTTGTGTCAAAGGTGACATGAGGCAACAATGCATTCATCTATATAATATTTAATTTCCATGCTTTATTTCTATAGTAAATATTATTTTGAGCGAAAATAAGTAAGTAGGTGAGAAAAAATCAAGGTATGTTAAGGAATGTAAATTAAATTGGAATTAGCTCATAGTCAGGGCTGAAGCCCTCAAATGAGGACTAAAGTCCTCTCTACGAGACGCTGTTAGCGAACACTACAAACCTTTAATTATTTACGCTACTCTACTTATATAGCAATTTGTCTGTATTTGTAATTTCAGCACAATAAATAGGTTGAACAACAGATGAGAGTGCTACTGGGATGGGAAATAGGAGGAGGACAAGGACACCTACACTTACTTGCTGCGATCGCTCAAAAATTAAAAGAATATGAAATTGAACCAGTTTTTGCGTTGCAGAACCCTGGAATTAGAGGTTTAAGTCTCCCTGGTAAGATATTACAGGCTCCTCAAGCAACAATGCGTTTTCTTGATGACAAAAACGACGATAAATCTTATTTATTCAGCGACATACTATATATATTTGGTTTCAGTACGCCTTTGTTGTTCAGTTTCCATTTCCGAGCGTGGAGAAATTTAATCAATTTTGTGCAACCATCTTTAGTTGTGGCTGATTTTGCTCCCGCTTTGGTATTAGCAGCAAAGGGGGTAGTTCCTACAGTTGTAGTGGGGAATGGGTTTTGTATTCCACCACCGGTTGTCAGCTTCCCGCCAATTCGTCCTGGAACAGTTCCAGAGGAAGCTTTTATTCGTCAAGCAAAAGTTGCTGAAACAGTTAGACAAGTTACTGGTTTTGGTGATCCGCTGGGTAAATTACTCAATGGCGATCGCGCTTTTATTTTTTCCATTCCAGAATTAGATTTATATATAAACACACGCACCCAAGCAGAATATGTGGGTATTCACTCTGCGCCATTTCCACCAAATCTTGGTAACGCAAATGGAAAATTCTGGGCATATTTAGCCTCCGATTGGCAAAACTATTCGCTGGTGGTAGAGACTCTCAAAGCAGAATGTATTTTTGATGATTTAAGAACAGTTCTCAATGGTAAATCTTTAGCAATACATCATGCTGGATTTATTACATCTAGTGCTTGCTTGTTAGCTGGAATTCCCCAAATGCTTTTTCCCACAGACATGGAGAAATGGCATACTGCCAAAGCGCTATTGAATTTAGGAGTTGCAATTTCTTCCGAATCTCTTACACAAGAGAATTTACTAAATTCTCTATCTAGGTTATTGGAAATTACTCACCATGCCCAACAGCAAGCAGAAAAATTTGCGTATTGGAACCAAAATTTTTTAGATGTAGTTGTACAGGCTTGTCTGAAATTTGCGAATTAAGAATAATCATCAAATCATCTAATTACTTATGTTTGTAAGGAGTCTTCAGCTAATTGCCGAAAAATTAAAATAGGAATTGCCCAACTTAAAGGTTCCATTTGCTCAAACATTGCTTGTGACGGTTTGCTGCCATCAGCAAATGTAAATACCTCAATCCCTTGTATGGGATATTTTAACCTTCCGTTGATACCAATAAGTTCCCCTTTACTATTTAAAACTGGGCCTCCACTCATCCCAACTTGCACATCATTAGTATAACCTAAACTATAACCATTAGGCAGGGATTGATTTTTTAGTACCATCGATACTTTACCTTCTGTAAACCGAAAAGCTTTTGTTCCCCAATTGCGTGTATCTTCAATTTCGTCTTGATTAACTGTGTGATAATTAGGAAACCCCGCCGCAAACACAGGAACATCCCTTGTAAGTAAGTTTGAGTTTCCTAATTTTACGACTTGATAATCAATTTGACTGTCAAATTGAACTAAAGCCAAATCATTTGTTGTAGGATTGCTAATAGGTTTCAATCGTGCTGCGTGAATTTTGCCATCAGATGCAAGAATGCTATATTGACCACCTTTATCCACATCTAGAACATGCTGACAAGTTAATACCGTATAAGTTTTATCTTTAC
Organism: uncultured Acetobacteraceae bacterium; assembly: GCA_964658545.1. Lineage (GTDB taxonomy): Bacteria > Cyanobacteriota > Cyanobacteriia > Cyanobacteriales > Nostocaceae > Nostoc. The sequence goes on from CAZZZY010000201.1 coordinate 8,770, forward strand.
GTGCCACGATAACTCCAGAACCAGAACCAGACTTGGCTAAAATTCTCACTGTGACTTGTCTGGAAATTTCAGCGACTGGTAAATTATCATTTTGCGGGGTTGGGGCATTGCTATAAATAATAGATTTATTAACGTCTGGCAAGGTTTTATTGCCTATCTTATCCATCGACTTTGATGCACAGGACTGTAGAAATATATTTGTCAAAACTAGACTTATAGAAATGCAAATGGTTGAAGTTAGTCTCACATCTGTTAAATTTTTATAAACATAAATTTTAGAGCATCAATATTTTTTGCAAACATTGTCATTTTATCAATGACAACAGTTTTTTTTCCCAGAGTTATGCTCTTTGCAAGCTTTGAATACTGCTATACCGCCAAAAAACAAATTATAGAGATATGATTATTCGAGCGCAAATTAAGCATAATGTCGTTAAAATATTATAACCCAATACGCTTGGGTTAAGGCTAAAAGTCTTTGTTAAAGTCAGTTTTT
>CAZZZY010000202.1:0-9242 GCA_964658545.1 uncultured Acetobacteraceae bacterium
TATTAGACTCAGAATTCATTCTGAGGCGGGCTAGATGAGAATGAAATAGCCCTGTAGAAATGGTATCGATTAATTATGAACAATATTACTATATCTAATCTTGATGATGACATCAAATCTCGTTTAAAAAAACGAGCCGAAAAACATGGTCGTTCTCTCGAAGAAGAAGCTAGAGAAATTATTCGTATGGCTTTAACAGAAAATCATGAACAGCCCTTAAATCTGGCTACTATGATTGATCAGCGTTTTGCAAATTTGGGAGACTTTGAATTACCGGAAATTCTTAGAGAACCTATTCGCACCGTATCAACATTTGAAGAATGATTATTCTTGATACAAATGTGTTGTCAGAATTAATGAAGCCTAAAAAGTCTGAACTAGTTCGGAGTTGGGCTGCTCAACAATCGTTAATGAGTCTGTTTACCACAACAATTACTCAAGCAGAAATTCTGTATGGTATCGCCTTACTCCCTGCGGGAAAACGACGAGATGAAATTAGTCAAGCAGCATATCTGATGTTCTCAGAAGATTTCGCTGGGCGTGTTCTTCCTTTTGATCAAGCTGCTGCTGTCGCTTTTGCTAATATTGCGTCTCAAAGAAGACACAATGGTACTCCTATTTCCCAAGCTGATGCTCAGATTGCAGCTATTTGTTACACTCATGCAGCAACTATAGCAACACGCAATTTCTCTGACTTTGAAGGGTGTGGTATTTCTATTATTAATCCTTGGGAAGTCTCCAAAAGATAGAAGCTACACCCTATAATTGAGGTGGACGATAGACACACAGTAGCTTTTCGTTAGACATAGCCTTTTATAAATTAACTGGAAATACTTTAGATAAATCCAGAACTAAATCAGTAAAACAAGGCAGGCTAACTGATTCATTTGGCAGATAAATTAACTTGCGACGATAACCAAATTTAACTTGCAAAGTTTGATAAGGTTCGCTATAGCACTCCAGATAATTATCTACTAAATTAAATATCCAATAATCAGAGATATTTGCTTCGGCATAAATAGGTAGCTTTTCCTCTTGATCATATTTTAAGGATGAATCAGCAATCTCAATTAAGAGTAAAATATCAGATGGGCTGGGATGATTCGCTAGATAGTCATCATCTCTATTTTTTGCAATTACTCTATCTGGTTCAGGCTCACTGTTGTTAGCCAAAGTAATTGGTTGTTGTCCTCGCAGGGTTGCGCGATCGCCTACTAGCTTATATAATTCTCTCTCTAGGCGTGTTTCGCAAACAGAGTGCGGTGTACCTTTAGCTGCCATCTGGATTATTTCACCCTTAATTAGCTCAACTCGGTCATTCTCCTCAAAGAAGCCGAGTTCAGCTAGACGGTGATATTCAGCTATAGTAAAGCGTTTAGTAGTGGTAAGGCTCATAACAACTATGAGAATGCAGAGTTATTTTTATTTTAATGGAGTTACGACTGATTCAACTCCTCCGATAGAAGATGATAATATATCTGGATATTCTTGCCGATCCGCTTCTGTAGCTGCTTCTATACTTACACCCTTCCAAGGAAAGTCAAAATATTGTTCCTGAACCGTTTTTAATTCTTTTATTGACTCTTGGAAAAATAATTTAATAGCAGATAGCTGGTTCTCTTGAGATAAAAACTCTTGTAAGCTTTTTCTATAAAATATACCTGACCATGCTGGCAAAACTTTTAAATTAACAGGAGTCCATATATTAGGCTTATCATTAATTATTTTCTGCATAGATTCAATAATTTTTGCACGTTGTCCAAACTTATGAGAAACTTGCAAAAATATACCTAAATATGGATAATCAGTTAAATTGCTTGGATTTAAATAGAAGTATCCAAGACCACACCATAAGTCCCATGTTGAGGGAGAAAAGTGGGTGTAGATAATAAATCTTTCGTCCCATTTCCATTGAGTCCTACTTGCTGCACCTCTGATAACACCTCCAAAAGCTAACTTGAATTTATCCTGCACTTCTTCGCTGAGGGTTGATTCCATGAGACTGAGAGTTTTGTTGAAATTCACCATTGTCAATAAGTCAACTGATGAAAATTGATTTGTAGTAGACATTCCATTTCTCCTCATGAAAATTAATATTTCTTTGGCTAAGATATCAGTCGTATGTTGTTGTAAGCTGGCATAAAATTGATGCCATCTCAATTGATAAAAGTTTACCTTTGTCTTTAAATTCAATACTAGGGTTTTGATTTCGTTTTTTGGATCATAATCACGGGTAATGTAAATCAAAATTCGATGTCGGACATTTGGTAAATTACTCAAAATATCAGCATATTTTTTTAAGGCATTTTTACCATCATTAGAGCCGATTTTTGATTCAATAAATATTACATCTGTATTTAAACCATCTGAAAGTTCAACTACGATGTCCAATCTACTATCTTCAGTATGGCTTTCAAGTCCTTTGTGTTCTTGTTGAGTTGAAATCTTGATGCTGGAATAATTCTCATCACTAATGATTGAGTGATGTTTTAACCAATCAATTAAAATATGATTATTCAGGGATAAAAAATAAGCAACAATCTCAGTAAAAAAATCTTCAAGTGGTTTGTTTGCTGAATGTAGATTGAGTAAATTGCTAAACAAAGACATTGATTTTTAGCTATTTAAGATATTGGCGGAAAGTCTGCCTAATAAAGATTCCAGGAATTTGAAACCCAGGTCGGTGGGTAAAGTCTCGTATAGCCGCGAATGACCTTCGCCAGGGCAGGTTATTACTAGCAGTACAGCAGTTATAACTTAGCCGATCGCAGTTTGACAAGGGTGCTATACTATACCAAAAACAAATAGGGGTAAAAATTTTACCCCTACAAAGTCGTGTATTATTTTAAGAATAGCTAGAGAAGATTAGTACTATTGAGTTAAGTGACTTTCTAGCAAAGATGCGATCGCATCTGGATGAATATTCTTGTATTTCTTTTTACCAAGGTGTAAAACACAGTTGGGGGCGCTGCTACAGCATTTTTGGCAACTGGTATGTTCAATGGTAACTTTGTCTAACAAACCGCGATCGCACAAAGTTTTTTCTAATTCTGATAATAACCCTTTACCACCACGTTTCAGGCAACCGCCCTTTTGACATACCATAATCCTCGCTTTGGTTTGAGGTGGTAAATCTTGCTTTGGACACCCATTAATTGGTGTTACCTGATAGGCTTTAATTTTAATTTCACTAGTACGCGAATCTATCTTACTATAACCGCAAACGCGAACTTGCTGGCCAGGAACTAAGGATGAATTTAGAGAACGGCGCAACTCTTTAGACAGCTTAATTTCCACATTTCCAGATGGAATTGCCAATTGCAAGTATTTATATTTTCCTGATTCACCACCAACAAAACCTAGTAACTGTCCCTCAAGGTTCAATTCTGATAACGTTAAATACTTGTCACCCATGATTGATAAAAAGTTAGTAATTAGTCATTAGTTAAGAGTTATAAGTTATGAATTTAAATTTCTAACTCATAACTCATAAATTTACAATCCTCGTATCTTGTGACTGCTTCATCTCCCGCCAATAAATAAATTTATTGGCTAATAGCTTAACTCCACTAAAGTGGACTAAAAGCCTTATTTAGTCTTCTTTAGAAGACTTTAGCTATTAGCCTCAGAATTCATTCTGAGGCGGTTATGAGAATTAGTGCAATATCTGAAACTCCCCACTCGCCATTTTTTAAGCGAGGCGTTTCGCTTCTACTGTTTGAGGTAAATTTGCTGCATCTGGGAAATCACGAAATTCCAATTCCCAACCGTTTGCTAGGGTGAGAATCTTGCCATCATTTCCATCGGTTTGTTTGACTACTTCTTCTTCAAGGTCTTTTTTAGCAACGTAGACTACTAAAGTACCGGCATTATTCATGCGTAGCATTACTTTCATGAGATTCCTCAACAGATTCTAGTTCTTTTTTCATACAGCCGACGACGAATCCTGTTTCCAAGAAATGCACAGCATAAATATAGGAAGTCTGCAAATATGTCCCTATACTCGCTATGTAGCCGATATCTCCTTTATTCACTAAAACTTGCCCAATTTCTTTACCAGGAAAGGTTCCATCGTTTTTGAGCAGTTTCCGAACTCTGACTTTTTCACCTATTTCAAAAGCAGGTGGCAAGTTGAGTTCTAATTCATCGCGTTGCATGAGAGTACCTCTGTTCTCTGACCAAATTCAATAATTCTTCTGTCGTCAGGCTGCGTTTTTTCTGTACCGATTGATGGCGCACTGCATCTAAAACAGATTGGGTTTCTTGGGAGTTCAAGAAAATTCCATGCTGTTCTAGCAAGTTTGAAACCAAATGCCGTCCAGAATGTTTACCTAATACTAAACGCCGTTCCCAGCCCACCTCTTCGGGAGCAAATGGTTCGTAGGTAATGGGGTTTTGCAATACCCCGTGAGCATGGATGCCAGATTCGTGAGCAAAGGTATTTTCGCCAACGATCGCTTTCCAAGGTGGTACAGTTGCACCTGATGCAGCTGCAACCAGTTGAGACAGTTCCAACAAACTGGGAGTGTGGATGCCCAAATCAACGCCGTAGATGCGTTTGATCGCCATGACAACTTCTTCTAAAGCTGCATTTCCGGCCCTTTCACCCAATCCGTTGACTGTGGTATTCACTGATGAGGCTCCGGCTTTGATACCCGCAAGGGCGTTGGCAGTTGCCAGACCAAAATCATTGTGGGTGTGGATTTCTAGGGGAATCATCAAAGCTGAAACCAGCCGTTTAACCTTGTTGTAGGTGGTGAAAGGGTCGAGAACTCCTACGGTGTCGCAGAAGCGAAAGCGGGATGCACCCCATTCTTGGGCATAAAGGGCTACATCTAAGAGGAAGTTTTCATCAGCCCTGGAAGAATCTTCTCCGCCGACTGCTACCCAAAGACCTTGGTCGAGGGCGAAGCTAATTGAATCTTTAAGTTTTTGTAAACTTACTCGCCACTGGCCATGAAATTTAGTAGCAATTTGGATACCAGAGACGGGAATAGCAATATGCACTCGGTTCAGACCACAGGCGATGGAAGCCTTAATATCTGAGATGACAGCGCGGTTCCAGCCCAGGAGTTTTGCTTGTAAACCCAAGTCACAAATTGCTGCGATCGCCCGGGTTTCTTCATCACCCATTGCCGGTATACCGACCTCTAATTCGGGAATACCAATGACATCGAGAAATTTAGCGATCGCAACTTTTTCTTCTAGGGTAAAAGCAACACCCGCTGCTTGTTCGCCATCACGTAATGTAGTGTCATTAATTATGATTTGATTCATTGCAAATATCCCTCTGTTGGAAGTATTCTTAATATCCTTTCTCTCTACAATCCCCAGCGATGGCAAATGCTAAAAATATCACAATTCATAATGTAGGATACATGATCCTTAATTATTGACCTATTAGCAGCATCACATCTGTATGGCAGGGAACTAAAACCATGTATAATTTACTAACCGTTTTTACCGATGTCAGTTGAATTTTGTTCGAGTAGCAACGAACTCATATAACTATTAGCAAACCCTGAACAAAGTAAAACACATAATCCAGCAATTAAGGATGTAATCATCTTAGTAACCTCAGATTTTCTATGTAGTTTAGGCAGGTAATGGGACTCAGAGGTATAGGAAATTAGCTAACTGTGTTCTGCTAGCCAATCAAAAATCTTTCCTAGCTGCTCCAAATCAACTAAACCATACTGCCAGAGAAGCATCGGTAACGGGCCATTTTCTAATTCACGGTGTCGCAGAGCTACAGCAATATCGGCATTTGAAAGTTCAAGTTCGTTTTGCAAAAAATTGAGGAGTTTTATATCTCTGTTCCGAGTCGCCATAAATGATTGAACTTTCAATTTATTAATTTGGGAAAATAATTAAAAATCAGAAATTCCAATTTTTATTTGGAAATTTCGCCTTTCTAATTGTTGCTATATGTCAGGAAAGTTTGAGATTTAGTAGAATAGACAAAATCTAAACTCCATCTCAGTCTGCAACAAATTCTGCTAGCATACAGTAGCTTCAAACTCTAAACCTATTTGAGCTTTGTGCATCTATGAACAAAAAGGATAAAGTGCAGTGATTTCGTCATGAATTCAAGATTAATGTTGTCTTGAACAGACGCTATTAATCGCGTCTCTAGCGATCGCTGTAATGCCAGCAACGCTCTAGCCACTCTAATAATTCCTGACGAGAAGCAAGAAATTGCATAACTGTACTGCGAATTAGAATCGCTTCTAGCAAATTGTTCACTTGCACTCGTAACGAGCCATCGGGGGGACAGCAGCTCTTAATTTTTAACTCTTGCAATCGGTGATAGATTCGCCAGCGATCGCTCAAAGGTATCTGCAAAACTTGATCGCCTAAAGGGCCGGAATTAAGTTGTGAGGCGTTTAATTTTCTCATTTTGGCAAAGGGAAGTGGGGTAGATGAGGGGATGGGGGAGATGAGGGAGAATAATTACTAACTCCTAACTCCTAACTCTTGTCTTAAAGTTTGCAGTTGTTTTTCGAGTTGCTCAATGCGCGAGAGCAAAGAACGAATCACGGTTGCTTCCATATCGGGTAGCTTTCCATGTTCTAAAGGAGAAAGGCTGGCGCTTTGATTTCGGGAAATAATTCGACCGGGAACTCCCACAACAGTGCAATCGCTGGGAATATTTCGCAAGACAATGGAACCTGCGCCAATGCGGACGCGATCGCCAATTTGCAGATTACCCAAAACTTTTGCACCCGCCCCGATCACTGCATTTTTGCCCACTGTGGGATGACGCTTACCAGTTTCTTTACCAGTTCCGCCAAGGGTAACGCCCTGGTAAATCAGTGTATAGTCGCCTACGATCGCAGTTTCGCCAATGACAACACCCATTCCGTGGTCGATAAACACGCCCTGACCAATCTCTGCACCTGGGTGAATTTCAATTCCCGTCAAAAATCGCCCCAAATGAGAAATTAAGCGGGGGATAAAACCCACTCCTCGATCATGTAACCAGTGAGCAAGACGATGCAAACAGAGTGCGTGCAATCCTGGATAGCAAAACACCACCTCTAGCCAATTCCGTGCTGCTGGATCGCGCTCAAAGATAATGCGAAAATCACTCAATAATGGCTCACAAAAATTGCCAGAGAGTAAATTTTTCAGCATGGTTCTATGTGCAGAATCCGGCATTTCGGTACTGGGGGGATCGCTAATACTGTCTAAAGACTGTTGCATCGGTAATGTCTATCTGGTAGAAGAGTCATCTGCTATTTTTATGCTTATATCAGCTGACATCCAACTCGATAAGAAACCCAATGCTGATTGGATTTATTGGATTGATTAAAGTTGTACTCAAACCCCAAAACCCCGACTTAACATAAAGTTAAAATTTGTCTGGGGTTAGGGGCGCTAGTATTTAACGATGGGGGTGCTAGTATTTTTAGGGTAGGGGTTAAGAATTTCTGTTCATGCTACAAGGAACTTTACCCGTAAGCCTTTGCTAAGATTTTGTCAAGATATTTTGCAATATATTAAGTTGTACTCAGATGTACTCAAATATGAGTTAGATAAGGCTAAAAACCGATTTTCTGTATATGCTACTACTATTAGTATCCTATTATTTAGTTGAAAGAAAGACAGATTTCTTTATTTTCTTTTAGGATTTGCTGTCTGTATGCAGATATACGTTTCAAAATATAGTTATAGCTCATAGTGACTGTTTTCTTATTATATAGATATGTGGGAATAGCGATCGCAAAAACTAAACATTTAAATTTTCGAGACTGATTCATCCGGTTCAAATACTGCGTAAAAAATCCAAGTAGCAAATTGATGTGTTATTCGCAGTTGCTTATTGAGTAATTTGATGCTAGCTTATTTGGGTAATTCGCGCAGAGAGAAAGATTGAGTTTTCATAATTCCCGCAACTTGGTATGATTTGGATCTGCGTGTCTTTTAATTAAGTACAGATAGAGCGATAATTTGCTCAAATCATCACCGAGTTGTTTTATGCTGCCAGTTATTGAAAACATTGTATTACGTCAAATGGCTTCGGGCGATCGCTTGTCTCTACAAGTTTACAAATTCATCAGCGCTAGACCTGGCAAAAAGGTATACATTCAATCTAACTTACACGGAGCAGAAATTGCTGGTAATGCCGTTATTCACCAGCTAATTGAGTTTTTATTAACAATCAGCGATCCAAATTTATCTGGAGAAATTTGGCTAGTTCCCGTTTGTAATCCGATGGGGACGAATGAGCGATCGCACCATTTTTCTCCTGGACGATATTGCGTTTATGAAGCCAAAGACTGGAATCGCATATTTTGGGATTATGAGAAAGAAGCTGATGATTTAGTAGCTTTTACTAAATCTCAACTTCAGATTGAACTAGAGGTCGTTCGACAAAATTATCTAACTATAATTAAGCAAAAATTTGCGGAAATTTCAGAAAAAATTAATTCTCATAGTGGTGTTCCCTACACTCAAATTTTTAGCTCCAAGCTACAAAATCTCAGCTTAGATGCAGACTACTTAATTGACTTACATACTTCTACCAATCAAGCTTTAGACTACCTTTATTACTTCCGAAATCGAGAAGAAAGTGCAAAATCCTTCCTACTCGATTTCGGAATCATACTTGATAAATATGATGGTGATGCTTTTGATGAGGCTTTTATCAAACCTTGGTTAGCACTAGAAGCTTGTTTTAAAGAGTTAGGTAGAGAAATCAAGTTTGATGTGGAGGCTTGGACACTGGAATTGGGAGCAGGAATGCAAATAAACCCTGACTCAGTTGCCAAAGGTGTACGGGGTGTGAAAAACTATTTAGTGCAAAAAGGTGTACTCCAAGTTCCTGATTTCTCGGATGACACAAAAACCCATCAGATGACTTTCGCATCTAGCAGCAAGAGAAAAAAATATTATGCGATCGCAGGTGGGATGATTCAATCGAGAATAAAATTGGGTAGTTCAGTAAAAGCTGGAGAAAACCTGTATCAAATTCTCAGTTTTAATAAAGAAGGTAAGTTACCCAGTATAATTGATGTCTGCGCTCAAGAGGATGGATTAGTTTATGATGTCGCCACCAATCAGGCTGTAAATCAAGGCGAGTTTGTACTGGGAGTTATTAGTTAGAGAGAGCATCGGGCATTAGCAACAGCCCTCCCTGTAAATACCAAAGCAATTTTATGTTCGTTTTATGTCCCAAAACAAAACTAAGTACAGCATTTCATTAATTCGTAGCGAATTCTTGGCGTACCTCTGCGCTT
>CAZZZY010000203.1:0-9223 GCA_964658545.1 uncultured Acetobacteraceae bacterium
AAACGCAGTTTTAGCGAGAATATGACGTATTTACGTCAAAAGGGCTAAATATTTTGGTTAACCTACAGCCTGAAACCCTTGCTATCTCCCATAAGGCATATAATTTTATACCCAGTGAAATAAGATATGGGTGTTGGCTCTATCTAGGCGCAGGAGAGGGTTTTGCTTTGAACCATAGGAGCGATCGCATGGCAAAATTGTCGGTACAGCATGGGCTTACCATAAAGTCTCCTAGTCTTGAGAGTCAGCTTTTAAAGTTTGTGTAAAAATTTTCTATCCCAGATGTTAGTTTCTGTTGAGCAGATGGGTATCCTCAGAACGGGAGGGTTGCTGACACCTAACTATTTAACACAGCAATAATTAATACATGGCTGGCTCAGACGAAGAATACCTAATCGCCCGCAAAAAGCAGATTGAGCGGCGACAAAAGATTTTAACGATAGTGTCAATGTTTTTCTTTTTTGGTTCTATGGCATTTAGAGTCATTCCAGCAATCCAACAGGCTAGTCAACCTAAGCCAGCAATTGCGTCTGTTTCTGTTGAGTCAGGATTACAGCAACAGGCGCGGGGCTACGAGATGGTTTTACAACGGGAACCAGAAAATCAACTTGCTTTAGAGAAACTGTCTGTGCTGCGGTTGCAATTGAAGGATACTAAGGGGGCGATCGCACCTTTGGAGAAGCTGGTAAAGTTGCACCCTGATCGGCAAGATTACAAAGTTGTTTTAGAGCAACTGAACAAAGGACAAGGCAAGAGTAATTCTCAAACAAATAACCAGACTAAACCTAATTAATAAAGGGTGAGATCGCCCTGATGGAGAAATTGGTGAAACAGCAAAAATTTGATAATAAAAATAAAGAAATTGACACTATGAAGAACTCTAGTGCATCTACATCATCAAAATTTATTTGTATAGATTTAGGATGTGGAACTCATAAAGAAGAAGGTTTTATAGGAGTTGATGTTATTGCTGGAGATCAAGTTGACGTTATTGCTAATTTGAATGGTCATTTTCCATTTCCTGATAATAGTGTTGACTTCATCAAAGCACATGATTTTATTGAGCATCTACCTGATAGGATTCATACCATGAACGAAATATGGAGAATCTGTAAACCAGATGCAATAATTGACATTAGTGTACCATCAACAGATGGAAGGGGAGCATTTCAAGATCCTACCCATGTCAGTTTTTGGAATATTAATTCTTTTATGTATTATTGCCAAGAATTTCCTCTTTATTTAGCAGGTTGTCAAAGTCATTATGGTTTTAAGGGGGAATTTAGTATTGTTAGCATTGAAGAAAAACAGTCGGCACATCAAGTTATTCACGTTCATGCTGTATTAAAAGCAATAAAATCAGAAGAAAACAACTATCAACTAAATTTTAAAGATATAAATTTAATAATATTTCCAGATTGGAATCAATCTATAAATATAATATTTGAACAGATGATAAATGTATGCCAAGCCATTATTGATCACCCCAAAAATAGTGATATTACTTTACTTATTAATACCCAAAATACCAATCTAGAAGACGCACAATTTTTATTAGCAGATGTTTTAATGAATCTTTACTATGATAAAAAGACAGAAATTAATAATGATAAATTCCCAGAATTTAATTTACTAAATATCAATTCAACGGACGAATATAAAGGTTTGTTACCAGTTTTGTCCTCTAGAATTGTTTTAGAGGATGAAAACAAAGAATTTATTAATCAAATAGGATTAGAACAGTTACCTTCTTGCACTTTAGAAGAATTCAAAAACGCTTCACTAGCTATATTAGATAAGCTACCATACATACCACTACAAAAAAAAGAAAGTAGTTTATCCAAAGCTTATCAAAAATTTGCTGAACAGAAATTTGTTGAAGCCGTCGAATTATTTCGACAAGCAATCATTGAAAATCCTCAATTTGCTAATACTGGTTTAATTCCCTTAGCTCATAGCTTAATATTAACTCTTGACTGGCAGGAAATTTCTAGAAATTTGCCGACAGGTATTAACTATTTAGAAACTTCTGGATGGTTAAATTCTTTACATTTAGGGAAACCTGTTAACCAGGAAGCAAAACCTATTCCTTGGTACACTTATCCTGCTATAGAATTTATTGAAAATAAAATAAATACTAATTTTCGTGTTTTTGAATATGGCAGTGGTAATTCGTCTCTATGGTGGTCTGAAAGAGTAACACAAGTAATTTCTATGGAAAGTGATGCAAACTGGTTTGAATATATCAAAAAAAATATGCCTTCAAATGTAGAACTATATTTGATTGAAGATGATTTAGAATATGCTTCTGCTATTAACCAATATGAAGATCATTACTTTGATGTCATCATTATTGATGGTATCAATAGAAATCAGTGTGCTGAATTTGCCTTATCTAAAATAAAAGATCAGGGATTTATCATTTTTGATAACACAGACGATCACAGATACGCAGAAGGCGTTAAAAAATTACTAGAATCTGGATTTATAAGGATTGATTTTTATGGAATGATTCCCAGCTATCTTTATAAAAACTGCACTTCCATCTTCTTTAAAGATATTAAGCTGTTATCAAGAGGAGGATTACCTAGTGAAAAACGCTCTTGTTTAGGAAGATCCTGTTTTCAGATTACCAGTCCTGTAATTGCAATTTAAGAAGTAAAAGTTTATGAGTGAATGGCAATTGAAAACTCCAGTTTGTTTCATCATATTTAACCGTCCTGATGTAACAGAGCAAGTCTTTCAAAAAATTCGTCAAGCTAAACCACCTAAATTATTAGTTGTTGCTGATGGTGCAAGAGCGAATAAACCTGGAGAGCAAGAGAAGTGTGCTGCTACCAGAGCAATTATTAATCAAGTTGACTGGGATTGTGAAGTATTAACTAATTACTCTGATATTAATTTAGGCTGTAGGAAAAGAATTTATAGCGGCTTAGATTGGGTATTTTCTCAAGTTGAAGAAGCCATTATTTTAGAAGATGATTGTCTTCCTCACTCTAGCTTCTTCCGCTTTTGTGAAGAGTTATTAGAAAACTATCGTCATAATTCCAGAATCATGTTGGTTTCTGGACAGAATCTCCAGTTTGGACAAAAAACACGAAATTATAGTTATTATTTTTCTCGTTATAACCATTGTTGGGGATGGGCTACTTGGAAAAGAGCATGGCAATATTATGATGATACTATGGCGCTTTGGCCTCAAGTGAGAGATGAAAATTGGCTATTTGATATTCTCCAAGATGAACAAGCATTTAGATATTGGTCAGCAACTTTCCAAAGTCTGTATCAAGGATTTGATACTTGGGATTATCCTTGGTTATTTGCTTGTTGGCTCAATCAAGGTTTAACTATTTTACCAAATATAAATTTAGTTTCTAATATTGGTTTTGGAAAAGAAGGAACTCATGCAACAGATTCAAATAGTATCCTATCTAATATACCTGTTGAAGAAATACAGTTTCCCTTAAAACATCCTCCTTTTATAATCAGAGATATACTAGCAGATAATTTTACTGAAAGAACTTTTTATAGTGGAACTTTAGCTAAAAAAGAACAGGCTATTAATATCACAGAATTATTGAATAATTCTCTTAATTTACTGGTTAATAACACAAATAAAATAAATCTACAAAATACAACTTTAGTAACCATATCTTCTGTAGATATAGAACTCACTTTACTGAGCTTAGTAATTTCTAATTTAAACGCAAACTTTAATAGAGTATTATTTTTCACATCTGAGGAAATTGATCAAAGGTATTTGAAATTTTTCCCACAATTAGAAGTTATTAAAATTCCTCCTATAAGGAGTTTAGTTGAATATAGCCGATTTGTTATCAAAGAGCTTAATTCATTTATAGATACTGAATTTTGCTTAGTTACACAAGGAGATGGTTTTATTATCAATCCTCAACTGTGGTCAGAGGAATTTTTAAATTATGATTATATTGCTGCACCTTGGCGTAAACAAACTCATCTAGTTAATTCTCAAGGTAAAACTGTAGATATACTTGACTTAACTACAAATAGAGTAGGCAATGGTGGTTTTTCCCTAAGAAGTAAAAAGTTACTAGAAGTATCTTCACAGTTAGATTTTGATAACCTAAAAACATCTTCGTTCTCAGAAGATTTGATTATCTGCCATTATTTTTATGACTGGTTTAAAGATAAAGATATTAAATTTGCACCTTTAGAAATAGCTGTTAAATTTAGTTTTGAGCAACCCATAGAAGAAATTGACAACTTTTCTTGGGAAAATACTTTTGGATTTCATGGAAAAACTTCTCTTATTCCTGTCTTAAATAAATTATCTCAAGATTTTAATTTAGATTGTACTTCAGAAAAACAGCAAAACAGCAATTTTATAAATGATTTTAAATTGAAGGAAATAAATATAGTCATTTTTCCAGATTGGTCAGTAGATGAAGACGATTTAGGTGTTGAAATACAACAAGTTATTCAAAGTATAGCTACTCACCCAGATAAGAGCAAAATTACACTTTTAATTGATACCAGCGATACTTCGGGTGAAGAAGCCGATATTTTTCTAGCGGCTATAGCTATGAATCTAATGATGGAAGAAGAAATAGATATAACTGAGGAGTTAACAATTTCTTTACTAGGTTATATGACTGAAATTCAGTGGCAAACTTTACTTCCTCTTATCAATGCGAGAGTTTGTTTAGAAAATGAAAATCAAACGGTAATTCTCAGCAAACAACTAGAGCAAATTCCTTCATATTTTCTAAAAAATTTAAAAGAAGTAAGTACAGCACAGTTTTTTTTTAAGTTAGGTAATAGCTTATTTGTTCAAGGTAAATATCAGGAAGCGATCGCGCAATATCAAAAACTCCTAGAAATCCAATCAGGTGATGCAGAGATTTATTGGAACTTAAGCCATTGCTATAGACAGTTAAACCTGCTAAATGAATATTTTAGTACTCTCCAGCAAGGAATTAAACTTTACCCTACAGATGAAAGACTACATTTTTCATTAATCATCGATTTGCGGCAGAATGGACGTATTCAAGAATCAATTTTAAGTGCAGATTATGCTGCTAAATGCTTCCCTGATGATTATACTTTTCAACTCCTCAAATATTTAACAGTTCCATCAATATATGAGAATCAGGCGGAAATTAACTTTTTTCGCCAGCGCTACACCCAAGGGATGCAAAATTTAATTCAGCATACATCTCTTAAAACTACAGAACAGCAACATAGTGCTTTAGCAGGTATAGGTCGCCTCACAAACTTTTTCCTATCATATCAAGCACAAAATGATATAGATTTGCAACGCCAATATGGAAACTTAGTGCATGAAATTATGGCTGTTAATTATCCACAATGGGTGGTTCCTTTATCTATGCCTAAGCTTCAGCCTAATGACAAAATTCGTATTGGTTACGTTTCCCATTACCTGCATTCTTATAGTGGAACACTTTGGTTAACAGGTTGGTTGTGTCAGAGCAATCATGAAAGCTTTGAAATCTACTGCTATTACACAGGAAATGAGCCAGATCCAATTACCCAAAAATTTCAAGAATATAGTGATGTTTTCCACCATATTCCTCATAATTTCTCAGCAGCCTGTGAACAGATAATTGCTGATAAACTGCACATTTTAGTTTTTCCCGAAATTGGGATGAATCCGCAAACTATGCAAATGGCAGGTCTGCGGCTTGCGCCTGTGCAATGTGTCGCTTGGGGACATCCGGTAACAACTGGCTTACCCACAATTGATTACTTTTTATCTAGCGAGTTAATGGAACCTGAAAATGGCCAAGAGCATTATTCAGAAAAATTAATTCGCTTGCCTAATATTGGCGTTTCTTATCCTAAACCATATATTCCACCAGTTATCAAAACCCGCTCAGATTTTCAGCTACCAAATGATGCGGTTATCTATTTATGCTGTCAAGCTCCTTTCAAGTATCTACCGCAATATGATTTTATTTTTGCAGAAATTGCTCGGCGTGTTCCACAGGCTAAATTTGTGTTTTTGCGTGGTACTTTACTTCAGCCACGCCTGAAACGGGCTTTTGATGCTATCGGTTTGAACAGCGAGGATTATTGTGTATTTATCAGTATTCCAGAGCGACTGGACTATCTCATGATTAACTTACTTTCAGACGTTTATCTCGATACATTCACTTGGTCTGGTGGTAATACTACCTTAGAAGCGATCGCTTGTAATCTCCCCATTGTTACCTGTCCGGGAGAATTTATGCGGGGTCGTCACTCTGACAGCTTCCTGAAAATGCTAGGGGTGACAGATACTATAGCTGAAAATGAAGCAGAATACATCGAAATTGCTGTTAAATTAGGACTAGACCAGGCTTGGCGAGACACTATTGCCGAAAGAATGAGCCAAAATCACGATCGTCTCTTTGACGATAAAGCCTGTGTTGCAGGTTTAGAAGCCTTCTATAAACAAGTTGTGGAAACAAGTTAGTTATATTCCCATGACCGCAATTACCATTAATTTTAACAACATTGTCAAATTTAGCGACGACCAATTTTACCAACTATGTCGGGATAATCCCGATATAAAATTTGAGCGCAACGCCAATGGAGAATTGATAGTAATGCCACCCACAGGAGGAGAAACTGGAAAACGTAACGCTAAACTTACTGCACGATTTGTATTGTGGAACGAACAAACACAATTGGGTGAAGTCTTCGACTCTTCCACTTGCTTTAAACTCCCTAATGGTCCCGATCGCTCTCCTGATGTTTCCTGGATCAAACTTACCAGATGGATCGCCCTTTCAGCAGAACAACGCGAAAAGTTTCCACCCATCGCCCCCGATTTTGTTTTAGAGTTAATGTCCCCATCTGATAGTTTGAGTGAAACACAAGCAAAAATGCAAGAATATATGAACGCGGGAGTAAAGCTAGGCTGGCTTATTGACCGAAAAACACGCCGTGTTGAAATTTATCGACAAGGACAATCAAAAGAAGTATTAGAGTCCCCTACAAGTTTATCTGGAGAAAATATATTACCTGGTTTTGTTTTAGACTTGCAGATTATATGGGGTTAATTTACGCAATGTGCGACTTATTCTTAAAACCCCGCTTCCATTCCTCTCCCCGAAAGGTCGAGAGGCTTTGATTCTTGCTCTCGTTCCCTTGTAGGGAAGGGGTTGGGGGTTAGGTTTGAGAGAAAGTTGCACACGACGGCGTAAACATCCTCTAAAAAAGGAGCGCTCAAGCGCTCACTCCGAGCTTATTTTCCCTCAACTCATATCTTGCACCAGACGATTAAAATCGCGGCTACCAGAACAAAGCCTGCCTCCGCAGGCTACCAAACCCTTGATTTTCTGTAGTCCGCGCAGGCGGACTTTGTTTGTGTAGCCGCGACTTCCAGTCGTTAGGTGCTAAGGTGCAAGATGTGAGTCAATATACTTCTCCCACATCTGCTCGTAAGCCTTTTCCATTTCACGGGTAAACTGCTTGCCATTCCACAACGGTGCTGTTTGCCGCGATGCTTTCAGCTTCAAAGCGACTTGCTGGCGTAAAACTTCATCCTTCCCCAACCGCACACCCCATTCTATATACTCTTCATCAGTCCAGGCAATGCCTTCTGTGATACCCGCATTCATCATCATGGTGTAGCTGTTACGCGCTGCAAATTGTTCACCAACTCGCGTCACCAAAGGGATACCCATCCACAATGTTTCTAAGGTTGTTGTCGCTCCGTTGTAGGGAAATGTATCTAATACAATATCAGCAATCCCTAAATTAGCACGATGAACTGCCTCTGAATTAACTAGTGGTAAAAATCGTAACCGAGAACAATCTACACCTTCTTCTTCGGCAATTTGATAAAAGAAGCGTTTAATTGTTTCCTCCTCAGAAAGTCCTTTAATCAAAAAGTAGCTGTTAGGTACTTGTTTGATAATTTGCATTTGCCACTTTGTCGTTTCTGGATGGCGTTTATATCCTCGTTGGGCGCTAAGATATACAACGGCATCCATAGGGATATCCAAGTCATCGCGGCGGACAGTTGGTACACCAACTTCAAAACCATCTACTGCTATGTAAGTTTGAGGTAATCGCCAGATTTTTTCTGTATAGTAATTTTGGGCATCATCTGGCAGTACATAAGGATCTGCGATAAAGTAATCAATTGCAGGTATGCCTGATGCATCCCATCCCAGCCAAGTAACTTGAATTGGGGCTGGCTTGAGTGCCATCACTTCACTGGTAACATCTAGAGTGATGCTATCAAGGTCAACTAAAATATCAATTTTATCTTGATATATCTGGTCAGCATTTTGTAGGCCATTAATACCTAATTTCCAAGCTTTTCCTGGCTGATTTAGATACCACTCTTGGAGATTATCGTTTACTAATTTATAGTTAATGAAATAAGTATGGATATCAAATTTATCTCGATCATGATGTTGAAATAACCAGCGAGCTAGCCAACCAACAGAATGACTCCTTAAAGCGTAAGATATATAACCAATTTTTAATTTCTTCGGATGGTGTGTTAAAGATTGATGATGAATGATTTGATGATCATAGTTTTTTCCTTGCGATTGGCCAAGAGCTTGAATATAATTATTAAAAATCTCAGCTACCTGATTATGAATAGCTCGGAAATCAGCCGGAGCATCTTTAATGTGAGGTATCGCAAAAGATGGCATAAGCAACCGTAATACTCTTGCTTCTTCTATAGGAATTCGTTCAGCTTTAATAAACTGTTGAAACACAGTTTCTAATTCTTCACAAGTTGTACATATCTCTTGCCAATATCCTCCTGCTGACATTAGACCCCTTAAGAGTAAATGGAGAGCAAAAATTTTATCAGCCAAGCTTTCTGATAAAGAATAACACAACCTAGCTGTCTCTATGCCCTGAGAATAATTACGAGTGTCTTGATAAAAAGCCGCTAAGTGCCGCAAAACTTCTACATTATTTGGTTCCAATTGTAAATGCAATTCTAGCAGATATGATGCTAGTAAAGGCTGCCGGCAAGTATGACCAATTTCCATAGCAGCAGGAAGCAGTATAGAGAAGCATTGATGAGGATCAGAGAAATAAGGAAGACAAGCTTCTATTAAATTTAGATTAATTGGATGTAAGGGAACAGTATTTAAAAATTCTTTTAAAAGTTGGATTAATAATTCGCTATTAATTTCTATATTTTCTTTTGCCTTTAAGCTTTCAATTAATCCCCATTCGTTCAAATTCTCAATTTGTTCAAACTTCTCCA
>CAZZZY010000204.1:0-6398 GCA_964658545.1 uncultured Acetobacteraceae bacterium
TTAGATTTTTTGGCTCATGCTCCGCTCCCCGTGGGTGAAACAAATCCAAAATCTTCAATTTAAGATCCGACGCTCGATGACTCGCTTTTTGCCTCGCTATCAGAGCCAAGTACCCTCATGGTCGGGATCAATCCAAAATCGGAAATCCAAAATCCAAAATTGGTTGACTCTATGTCCTGTAGATTATAGGTCTATCAAACTATTAGTATGAAATTACGGTATAGTTTGACGCTCCTATTGAGCTTGCAGGCGCTAATAATATTTTGAGTTCCCGAAGTTTAACAGCTTTCCATACAAGAAAATCTGATTTACTTTTGGTCGCCCAAACTTTCACCCAATGACAGTTTGTTCGTTATCCGCCCAAGCGGTCATTGTAAGTAACTTTACTTTCTTTGGTTGTAGCTTCTCGTCCCCAATGCCCAAGTCTTGGTGTTTAAACTCGACGGCGCTTGGGTGGACGGCAACCATTGTGAGGAATGGGGGTAATATCCCGAATGAGTGTAATTTCCAGTCCTGCTCCTTGAAGTGCCCGGATAGCGGTTTCTCTACCTGCTCCTGGTCCACTGACCATTACCTCAATTTGGCGCATTCCTTGCTCGATGGCTCTACGGGCTGCACTTTCAGCAGCAGTTTGCGCTGCAAAGGGAGTTCCCTTTTTTGCTCCCTTAAAACCGCTAGAACCAGCACTAGCCCAGGAGATGACATCTCCATTTTGATCGGTAATGGTGACAATGCTATTGTTGAAAGTAGACTGGATATAGGCCATTCCACTGGGCACATTCCGTTTCTGCTTCTTGCTCCCGGTTTTTTTAGTTGGTTGTCTCGCCATACTTGTTTAGTTGATTTAAGGTAAAACTTGCTCTGATTAGCAAGGGTTGCAAATTTATTTCCCTGGAGCCTTCTTCTTCCCAGCCACTGTCTGCCTTCTGCCTCGACGGGTTCTGGCATTGGTGCGAGTTCTTTGTCCTCTCACTGGTAAGCCCATGCGATGGCGACGACCTCTGTAAGTACCAATGTCAACTAAGCGCTTGATGTTCAAAGACTCCAAGCGCCGCAAGTCGCCTTCAACTTGATAGTTGGTTTCTATTTCGCCTCGCAGGGTTGTCACATCAGCATCACTTAAGTCCTTAACGCGGGTGTCTGGATTCACACCAGTAGCCGCTATAATTTCTTGAGCGCGTGATAAACCAATTCCGTAGATGTAAGTTAGACCGATTTCAACGCGCTTATCGCGTGGAAGGTCTACTCCGGCAATCCGTGCCACAATGAACTCTCCCTATTGTTTTCGCAATTACTGTTGGTTGGAAAAACGTGATTAATCGCGTCTTTTCGTTTTAATGATGATGTGCGTGTTACAACTCACTCTGTTGGTAAGAGCGTTATCCTTGACGTTGCTTGTGCTTGGGGTTCACGCAGATCACCATGACGCGACCACGACGTTTGATCACGCTACACTTTTCACAGATTTTCTTGACTGAGGCTCTAACTTTCATGCCTTTTATTCTTTGACTCCAAATATTAAATTATAGCATTTTTAGGGAAAACAATCCACTAATTGACTAGCGAACAGTCAAAAAGATGGTTTTATGGTAGAATTCTCTACATCTACATATAGTTACTTCTTACGCAAGCGATAGGTAATTCTGCCTTTGGTCAAGTCGTAAGGAGTTAACTCTACCTTGACGCGATCGCCAGGCAAAATCTTGATATATTGACGGCTCACGGGAAGATATGCCAAGACAGAATCGCCATTGTCTAATTGAACTCGAAACTTCTGAGCATTTACGATTGAGCTATCATCCCTTTTAACTAAAAAGCTGTCACGAGGTAATAACTCTGTAACCCTGCCTTCCATTTGAATGGCTTCTGGCTTAGTCAATAATTTACTTACCTCAGATGAAGATTTTAGTTGCATTTACTTCTTACGCAAGCGGTAGGTGATTCGACCTTTGCTCAAGTCGTAAGGAGTTAACTCTACCTTGACGCGATCGCCGGGCAAAATCTTGATATAGTTGCGGCGAATCTTGCCTGAAATGTGAGCTAGCACGTTAAATCCATTGTCCAAGTCAACGCGAAACATCGCATTGGGCAAGGACTCTGTAACCGTGCCTTCCATTTCAATCAAATCTTGCTTAGACAATTTGTTTTTTCCTCAACTCAACAATTTCGTGTTCAGTTGCAGCACTTCATCTGCAAGAGAACACATTTTAAGAAATATATCAACGGTTTATTAATATATCTTAGCTAAAATTGATCTGTTTCTTGGGAGGGGCATTGGGCATTGGGCACTTGTACTGAGCGAGCGCGAACAGCGTCTCTAAGAGTTGTCGAGGTCAGGTGTTGGTGTAACCTCTCGTAGAGAAGTATTGGGCATTGCTCATGGGTTTATTCCCCTTGTCGCCCTCATCCTTAAGCGATTACCTTTTGCAGTTCACTAGTGACTTCTTCTTGGGACTGATTGCCGTTTACTGTTAATAGTTTTTGGCGATCGCGATAATAATCAATTAAAGGTTCAGTTTCATCACGATACACTTCTAACCGCCGACGAATCACCTCTTCGGTATCATCTTTTCGCCCTCTAGCTAGCAAACGTGCTACCACCACATCATCTGGTGCATCGAGATTGACTACCCTTTCGCCACTCTGATGTATTGTTTCCAGCAATCCTTCTAGAAAAGCCGCTTGCGTCACTTTGCGGGGAAAACCATCAAGAATCCAACCATTTTTGGCATCTGGTTGGTTGAGGCGCTCCTGTACCAAATCCTGCACAAGCTGGTCAGGGACTAACTCGCCACTATTTACATAGTTTTGAGCCTTAATTCCCAAATGAGTTTGCTCTTTCATGGCTTGTCTTAATATTTCACCAGTGGAAATATGGGGAATATTTAAGTGTTCCGCCAATGCTTGAGCTTGTGTTCCTTTACCAGCTCCAGGTGGCCCCAAGAAGATTAGTCGCGTCACTATTGTTTCACCATTCCTTCATAGCGCTGAGAGATCACGTAAGTTTGGATTTGTCTTGCCGTGTCAATTGCCACACCCACTAGAATTAACAATGAGGTAGCACCCAAACCCTTAAAGGTGGGTACTCCTAAAGCTCTTTCCACACCGGTTGGGATAATAGCAACCAGTCCCAAAAAGATCGCACCCAAAAAAGTGAGTCGATTTGACACGCGCTCGATGTACTCACTAGTTGCTTTGCCAGGACGAATACCAGGAATACTTGAACCCATTTTCTTCAAGTTCTGCGCCACATCTACCGGGTTGAGAATCAACGAAGAATAGAAGTAGCTGAAGAAAATGATGGAAATCATGTAAACCAAGGCATAGACCCAAGAGCCAGAACCGCTGGGACTGAGATAGGTGTTAATTATATTTGCCAATTCAGCATTCTTGGCGAAATTAGCAATCAGCAGTGGCAAACTGAGAATGGCTGCGGCAAAGATAATTGGCATTACGCCGCCTTGATTTAGCCGCAAGGGTAAAAAGCTTCGTTGCTCTGCCAAAACTCGACGACCTACTTGGCGACGAGCCGAAATAATTGGGATGCGGCGCATTCCTTCCTGCACAACCACAATACCAACAATAGTTGCCAGGAAAACTAAGATTAGTACGATGACGCGACCAACTGTTTCCCGACCGCCGACTTGCACCAAATCGATAGTATCGCCTAAAGCTTTTGGTAATGACGCAACAATATTGACAAAAATCAACAATGATGCTCCATTGCCAATCCCCCGTTCTGTAATGAGTTCTGATGCCCACATGACGAACATAGAACCAGCTGTCAGAGCGATCGCAGTTTCCGCTACAAAGATTGGCCCTGGCTTTAAGGCAAATTGCTGGAGGAAGAATGCCGAAAAAGCTGTACTTTGAAGAATTGCCCAACACACAGTTACATAGCGGGTAATTTGCGATATTTTCCGCCGACCTGCTTCGCCTTCATTTTTCTGTAAATTTTCTAAAGATGGAATCGCAGCAGTGAGTAACTGGATGATAATGGACGCATTAATAAAGGGTAAAATCCCTAAAGCAAAAACGCCCAAAGTCGAAAGTCCTCGCCCAGAAAATATATCCAATAAACCGAATATAGAATTACTACCCGATATAGCTTCGGTAAATCTAGGTCTATCAATTCCTGGTACGGGCAAGTAGATGCCCAGGCGAACCAAAATTAAAACACCGACAGTTACAAGCAGCCTACCTCTAAGTCCGGCTGCTTGTGCCATCTGCATAAAAGTTTCTTGAGCCGTTGGGGCTTTGTCTCGACTGATCATAGAGTGCTACCTTTATAGTGAACCAGGCGCTGACAGCGAGTTGGCTTACATTTAAGTGCGCTGTTCCGGCTCACTCATAAGACTTCACAACTCCCACCAGCTGCCTCAATTTTGCTCCTAGCTGTACCTGTGAAAGCTGCCGCTTGTACCTTGAGCGGAATGCTCAATTCGCCGTTACCTAAAATTTTCAATGGCCCCTTCGCAGCAGTCAGGATACCTGCTGCTCTCAAGGAGGTCAAAGTTACTTCCGTATTAGCGGGAAGGGAGGCTAGCTTCTCTACATTAATCGTAGTGTAAATCTTCTGATTAACAATCGGAAAGCCCTTCAGCTTAGGTAAGCGGCGGTACAATGGCTGTTGACCACCTTCAAAACCGGGTCGAGTACCGCTACCAGAACGAGATTTTTGACCCCGCATCCCTAGACCAGCACTAGCACCTTGACCGGCAGAAATACCTCTAGCTACACGCTTCTTGCGTTTCTTTGAGCCTTTTTGCGGCTTAACATCATGGAGTCTCATAAGTTACCAAGTTGTCATTTGTCGTTTCTCATTTATCCTTTGTCATTTGTCCAAAGTCAAATTGTTATTCACTCATGACTAATAGCAAATGACTGAATTAGATGTAGAGATTTTGAATAGGAATACCCCGATCTTCGGCGACTTCAGAAAGAGTCCGCAATGTAGATAAAGCATTGACTGCTGCTCTAGCATTATTGAGTGGATTGTTGGAACCAAGTTGCTTGGCTAAGACGTTACGAACTCCGGCCAATTCCAACACAGTCCGCACAGCACCACCAGCAATTACCCCAGTCCCAGGTGAGGCTGGACGCATAATCACTTTTGCACCGCCACCGACACCATTAATAGGATGGGGGATGGAGTTGGATTTGGTAATTGGGATATCAATGAGGTGTTTTTTGCCGTCGGCTACGCCTTTTTTGACCGCGCCGATTACATCTGAAGCTTTGCCTACTCCGACACCAACTTGACCGCGTTCGTTACCAACGACAACGATCGCTCGGAAACTGAGTTTTTTACCACCTTTGACGACCTTGCTCACGCGGCGGATTTGGATAACCCGCTCTTGCCAAGTAGTTTCTTCTTTTTTGGCACGCTTTGTTCTACTTTTACGCTCTGTTGCCATAATTTATGCTCTGGTGAACGTCATTTGTCAGTTGTCCAATGACTTTAAAAATCTAAACCAGCTTCGCGGGCTGCATCAGCGAGGGCTTTGACACGACCATGATATAAGTTACCACCGCGATCAAAGACTACTTTGGTAATGCCTTTTTCTAGCGATCGCACTGCGATCAACTTACCAACTTGCACCGATGCGTCGCGGTTTGCGCCTGACGCTAAACTAGATTTCAAATCTGGTTCTAAAGTCGATGCTGCCACTATGGTTTGATGCTGAGTATCATCAATTACCTGGGCATAAATATGCTCATTAGAACGGAATACCGCTAACCGCGGACGTTCTGGAGAGCCAACAACTTTACCACGAACCCGACGATGACGACGGTTTTTTGATTCTCTACGAGTAAGTTTCATTTCTACTTCTTACCACCCTTACCAGTCTTACCAGCCTTACGTCTTACCACTTCACCGGCATAGCGAATGCCTTTACCTTTGTAAGGTTCTGGTGGACGAACGGCGCGAATTTTTGCGGCTGTGTTACCTACGATTTCTTTGTCATAGCCACTGACAATCACGTTAGTGGTACCTTCTACAGCAAACTGAATTCCTTCTGGTGGTTCAATTTGCACCTGATGGCTGAAACCCATGTTTAAAACTAGGTTACGCCCTTGAAGTTGTGCCCTGTAACCAACACCTTGGATTTCCAAACGGCGCTGAAAACCTTGGGAAACTCCCTCGACCATATTGGCAACCAAAGTGCGGCTCAAGCCGTGCAGTTGCTTCGATGTCCGAGTTTCATCCCGGCGATTTACGTGTAATATTTCTCCCTCTTGAGAGAGTGAGACATTATCTCTGAGAGTGCGAGAAAGTTCTCCTTTCGGCCCTTTCACCACAATATTCGTACCATCGATCGCCACTTGAACTTTGGCGGGAATAGTAATTGGACGTTTACCAATACGAGACATGACTTTTTGTCCTTTGTTATTTG
>CAZZZY010000204.1:6408-9157 GCA_964658545.1 uncultured Acetobacteraceae bacterium
CAATGACTACCAAACGTAACAAAGCACTTCGCCACCCAAGTTTTGACGACGCGCTTCGCGGTCAGTCATAATCCCACTGGATGTAGAAATAATGGCAATGCCAATGCCGCCTAGTACTCTTGGTAATTCTTTTCTATTGGAGTAAACACGCAAGCCTGGCTTACTCACTCGCTTTAAGGCGGTGATTAGAGGCTGACGATTCTTACCTTTATATTTCAGGGAAATCACTAGGTTGTGTTTTACCCCTTCTTCTGCTTCTGCGATTTCAGCAATAAAGCCTTCCTCCCGTAGCACTTTGGCAATGCTGCGGGTCATTTTTGTCGCTGGCACTTGTGTAGTTTGATGCCGCGCCAGGTTGGCATTGCGGATGCGCGTCAGCATATCTGCAATTGTGTCGTTAGCCGCCATCTTTCCCTCTATAGATGAACTTACTGATCGCGAAAGGGCATTCCTAATTCTTTAAGTAAGGCGCGACCCTCTTCGTCGTTTTTTGCTGTGGTGATGATGGAAATATCCATCCCACGGACTTGATCAACGCTATCGTATTCGACTTCTGGAAAAATTAGCTGTTCTCTGACACCCAGAGTATAGTTACCCCGTCCGTCAAAGCTTTTAGGGCTAACGCCGCGAAAATCTCGAATTCTGGGCAGTGATAGGCTAACCAATCGGTCGAAAAAGGCATACATCCGTTCGGATCTAAGAGTAACCATGATCCCAACGGGCATCCCTTGACGAATCTTAAAGCCAGCGATCGCCTTTTTCGCCCGCGTTACCACTGGTTTTTGACCGGTGACAAGCGCAATTTCGTTGATCGATGCTTCCAGCGACTTCGCATTTTGAGCAGCTTCACCCAAACCTCGGTTAATAGTCACCTTTACCAACTTCGGTACTTGATGAACGTTGGTATATTGAAACTGATTAATCAGTTTGGGGACGATTGTCTCTTGATATAAGCTTTTGAGTCTTGTTGTCGCCATAGTTTTTTGTCCTGATATCCCTGGGCTTGGTCAGGGAAACTTTAATTTTGGATTTTAGATTTAATCTAAAATCTCAAGTTGGCTAATTCTTATTTATCCAGAATTTCGCCAGTTTTCTTGAGTTTTCTGACTTTTTTGCCTTCTGAGGTAAAGGTATAACAAACACGACTGGCAACGTTTTGCTTGGTGGAATAAAGCATCACGTTAGAGCTATGAATTGGGAATTCTTGGGTGATAATCCGCCCTGATTCCCCTTCTTGCTGGGGTTTGACGTGCTTAGTTTTTATGTTGACACCTTTGACGATGACTTTACTCAGTTGGGGAAGTGCCTGAATAATTTCACCAATTTTTCCTTTGTCTTTACCAGCAATCACTTGTACGGTGTCGCCGGTTTTGACGTGCATTTTGTGGAATACTTTGGGCGTACCTTGTTTGGTTGCCATTAAAGCACCTCCGGAGCCAGAGAAACAATTTTGGTAAAGTTTTTATCGCGTAGTTCCCGAGCAACTGGGCCAAAAACCCGTGTGCCTCTGGGGTTTCCATCTTTGTTGATAATCACAGCAGCGTTATCATCAAAGCGAATACTCATACCACTGTCACGAGATACAGCTTTCCGAGTGCGGACAATTACTGCTTCCACAACATCAGACTTTTTGACAGCCATGTTGGGTGTAGCATCTTTGACAACGGCGATAATTTTATCGCCGATAAAACCATAACGGCGGTTGCCTCCACCTAAGACGCGGATGCACATTAGTTTACGAGCGCCGCTATTATCTGCGACATTTAGGTAAGTCTGGGGTTGAATCACAATTATTCTCCCTTGTAATGTTGTTAGTTTCTAACAACGATGAGGTTTAAGTAGGCTTGACGTTCAGGACTTCTGTGATTTTCCAGCGCTTGGTTTTACTCAGGGGTCTAGTTTCCTGAATGCGAACGCGATCGCCTACTTTACACTTATTTTCTTCGTCGTGAACTTTATATCTTTGGGTGTTAACCACAATCTTGCCGTACTTGGGGTGAGGAGCGCGGTTTTCTATGGCAACCACCACAGTTTTTTGCATTTTATCGCTCACTACCAAGCCAACTCGTTCTTTAACTGCCATAATCTCCTACTTTTTTTCTTTAGCCGATTGACTTGCTGCCCGTTTGCGTTCTGTCTCTAGCGTCAGCAATTGGGCTAGGCGGTGTCGAGCCTGTCTAAACTGGTGGGGCTTTTCTAATTGTCTTGTCGCTTTTTGCAAGCGCAACTGAAATAGTTGTCTTTTGATCGCGACAATTTCATCAGAGAGTTTTTCGTCACTTAATTCTCTCGCTTCTGAAATCTTGGAAAGAGGCATAAGCTACTCCTGCTCCTGTGGTTGAGAACGCACAATAAACTTGGTTTTTATGGGCAGTTTAAATGAAGCTAAACGCATAGCTTCACGGGCGATTTCTTCAGTCACTCCACCGATTTCAAACAAAATTCGTCCTGGTTTGACTACCGCTACCCAAAACTCTGGATTACCTTTACCGGAACCCATCCGGGTTTCAGCAGGACGCATAGTTACAGGTTTATCAGGGAAAATCCGAATCCAGATTTGTCCACCCCGACGAATATAACGAGTCATTGCCCGACGAGAAGCCTCGATTTGCCGGGAGGTAATCCAAGCAGGTTCTTGCGCTTGGAGTGCAAAATCACCGAAGTTGAGGGTGCTACCACGGGTGGCTAGTCCCTCCATCCGTCCGCGCTGTTGTTTGCGGAATTTAGTTCTTCTAGGGCTTAACATGGT